>CAXEKM010000194.1:0-19516 GCA_963996645.1 uncultured Marinoscillum sp. | reverse complement strand
GATCGTGATGGTGTTATCAATAAAGACCATTTTGATTATACCTATTCATTAGATCGCTTCAAGATATTACCCGGTGTACCTGAAGCAATAACTAAAATAAGGGCAGCTGGTTTTAAAATTGTTGTAATCACAAATCAATCTGGAATCTCACAGAGTATTTACACTCGATTTCAGATGCAGGAGTGTCATGATTTCATGCAAGAAAAGCTGAATTATGAAATTGATAAAATTTACTATGCACCCTGGCATTCTTCAGTATCAGAGTCGTTAAGTAGAAAGCCCAGTACACTTATGTTTGAACGGGCAATCTCCAGGTTTGATGTAGATGTTTCACAGTCCTGGATGATAGGCGATAAAGCTCGTGATATCACTCCTGCTAAGAAAATGGGCTTGCAAACAATTCAAGTTGGAGGAGATGATGATGGAGGTGCTGACTTTGTTTCGACAGATTTATTATCGGCAATAGAATTTATTATACCATAAAACTGATTGCTAAATTCGCATAGAATATAATTCTACTAAATAATTATATAGAAGAATATTATTACATATTTATCTATTTGAGTTAGGGAAAGTGTTTCATTTAGTTGTTATTGACTATAATTAATTTCAACTAAACTGAAAACTTATGAAAAAACATTACTCAATGGTGTGGCTGATGGCCATATTACTCTCTTTTAGTGTGCTTTCGGTGCATGCACAAGAGATCGAAATTCAGGGGACAGTGACCTCTGGTACCGATGGCGAAGGATTGCCTGGTACTACTGTTCTTGAAAAAGGTACAACTAATGGTACCATCACCGATCTAGATGGTAAATTCAGATTGACAGTGGCAGAAGGTGCAACGATCGTGGTTACTTCCGTGGGCTATAAAACCATGGAGGTAAGCGCCAGCAGCAATATGACCATTTCACTTGAGGAAGATGTGACCAAACTTAGTGAAGTGGTTGTATCAGGTCTTGCATCAAGCGTTAAGAGAAGTAATCTGGCAAACTCCGTTGCTTCGATCTCGTCGAAGGAATTGACTTCAATGAGTAATCAAAGTACCATGGACGGTGCGCTCTATGGTAAGTTCAAAGGAGCAAATATTGTTTCCAACTCTGGTGCTCCAGGTGGGGGTATTTCCATGAAGCTTCGCGGTTTAACTTCTATTAATGGATCCAATGAACCTCTTTACATTATTGATGGTATCTACTTGGATAACTCTTCAATTTCAGCAGGTTTGAACGTGGTTTCAGCTGCTGCAGGAGGTGGAAGCCAGTCCAATCAGGATAACCCTTCTAACAGAATTGCGGACATTGATCCAGAAGACATTGAGTCTATTGAGATCTTGAAAGGTGCAAGTGCGGCGGCTATTTACGGTTCTCGTGCATCTGGAGGTGTGGTTATCATCACTACTAAGAGAGGAACCGAAGGAAAGACTTCTGTTACTTTCTCACAAGCTTTGGGTGTTACTCAGATATTGAACCCACTTGGAACCAGACAATGGGATGCTGCTAAAGTTGAGGCTGCCTTCGGTGCTGGTGAGGTGGCTAACTTCCAGGCTGCTCAGGCTGCTGGAACACTTCGTGATTATGAGAATGAATTGTATGGAAACAAAGGACTTCTCTCTACTTCTAGAATTACCGCAACAGGAGGAACCGAAAGAACGAGTTATTTCCTAGGTGTAACCAGAAAGGACGATGAAGGAATCGTAAAAAACACTGGTTATGAAAAAACATCCATTCGTTTAAACCTGGATCAAAAAGTAGCCGATTGGTTGACTTTGAATGCCTCAACGAATTACATCAATTCATCTGCAGATCGTGGATTTTTTAACAACGACAACTCTGGTACCACAATGGGTGTTGCATTTGTTGCTACCCCATCATGGGCTCAGTTGCTGCCAGATGCTAACGGTAATTATCCTAACAACCCATATGCGGCATCTAACTTCTTGCAGACAAGAGATCTGATCACTAATAACGAAACGGTGAATAGATTCTTAGTGGGAGGTAAGTTGACTGCCCGTCTGCTACAAAGAAATAATCAGTCTTTAAGATTGACTGCCAATGGAGGTATCGATCAGTATACACTCTCCACAACGGCACTTTTCCCGAATTCATTGCAGTTCCAGAAAAATGGTAATGGTTTGAATGGTGTGAGTGTACAAGGAACTACGGTGACTCAAAACAGTAACTATTCATTCTTCCTGGTTCATGATTACTTCTTGTCATCAGGTTTATCATTTACAACTCAGGCAGGTTTGACATTCATTGATTTTGATCAAAACAATATCATTGCTACGGCAACAAACATGAATGGTTCTCAAACCAATTTGGATCAGTCTGGATCAGTAAGTGTTGCTCAGAATAGAATTCTTCAAAAGGATAGAGGTTTCTTCATTCAGGAAGAGATCAATTTGAATGACATGATCATCGGTACGCTTGGTGTTCGCGGTGATAAGTCTACCAATAATGGAGATGTGAACAAGCTGTATTACTATCCAAAAGGTGCGGTGGCTATCAATCTTCACAAATTTGGATTCTGGAATACAGGTTTCCTGGAAACGACAAAACTAAGAGCGGCTTACGGTGAAGCTGGAAACTTTGCGGTCTTTGGAGATAAATTCTCAGCTTTGAACTCTATCAACATTGATGGATCAGGAGGATTGGTAATTGCGAACCTTAGAGGTAATGACGCGATTGGTCCAGAAAGACAGTCTGAGTTTGAGACTGGTCTTGACTTCTCATTCCTTGGTGGAAAAATCGCAATTGATGCGACCTACTATATCAAGAAGGTAGATGATCTATTGTTAAGATCTCAGGTGCCAAGTTCATCAGGTCAAACTACCGCTGTGGTGAACGCTGCGACTATGGAGAACAAAGGTCTTGAAATTGGATTGACAATGAATCTAGTTAACAAGGAAGACTTGAAATGGACAAGTACAACTCAGTTCTGGAATAACAGATCTAAAGTGACTCGTCTGGATATCCCTTCTTATACAACAGGTGGTTTTGCTGATTTCTTAGGACAATTTAGAATCAAGGAAGGACATAGTCCAACAGAAATCATTGGTGTAGGAGATAATCCTGATGAGGATGGCTTAGTTGTTTTCGGTGACGCTCAGCCGGATTTCCAAATGTCATTCTTAAACTCCGTGACCTACAAAAAATTGGAGTTTATGATGTTGTGGCACTGGAAGCAAGGTGGTGAGAACATCAACCTATCTGCACTACTTTCTGACTTAAGTGGAACCAGTCCTGACTTTGATAAAATTGATCTGGATCCAGAAGGTAACTTAGGAAACGGTGGGTATCGTTTATCACAACTAGGAGCTAATACAGGTCCTTATATTGAAAACGCTGGTTACATGAGAATGAGAGAAGTTGCACTGTACTACACATTGCCAAACTTCTTTGGTGATGCAGTTAAGTCAATCAAAATCGGAGCATCAGGAAATAATCTGATCAACTTCTTCGAATACAGAAGCTATGATCCAGAGGTTTCCAACTTCGGAGGACAGGGCTTATCAACAGGTGTAGAGGTAACACCATTCCCATCATCTAAGAGATACAATTTCCACATCATCGCTAAATTCTAAGAACTATGAAGACTTTAAAATATACATTTTTGATAATGCTCATAGGTCTTTTCTCTTGTGAGCTTGACGAAGTACAAGATCCAAACAATCCAAGTTTGGGTCAGATAGAATCAAACGCCACTTTATCCGATATCCAACTTCTTGTTTCTGGTACAGAAGATTTGATGCGTTCGGAAGTAGGCTTTTACTATGACGTTTTAGGAATCATAGGAAGAGAGTATTACTTCTTTACCAATAGTGATCCACGATATACTGGGGAGTTATTAGGTAAAGGAGAGGCAGTGCTGGATGACGCAGGTTTCTACGGTACTCGTCCATATGCGGGTCGTTACAAAGTGATTCGTAACGCGAACGTCTTGTTGACAGCTGTTGCCAATACCAACGAATCCTTGACTAACGAACAAAAAAATGGATTGTCTGGATTTGCTAAAACATGTCAGGCTTATTCTTATTTGTTGGCATTGAACATGCAGTATGAAAATGGTATCAGATTGGATGTTTCAGATCCTCAAAATCTTGGAGAGTTTGTGGGATATGATCAGGCATTAACTGCAATAGCTTCTTTGCTTGATGCAGCACATACTGAGTTGACTGGTGCTGGTTCGGAGTTTGTATTCTCCCTTTCGGATGGATTTGCTGGCTTTGATGATCCTGCTTCATTCGCAGCTTTTAACAGGGCTATTAAAGCTAGAGTTGCCTTGTATCAGGATAATAAATCAGGCGCATTGACGGCTTTGGGTGATTCCTTTATGGACATGGCTGGTGATCTGGACATGGGACCAGAGCATTACTATTCCGTTGCTGGAACTGATAAAGTGAATCCAGTATTCCGTACGCCAGACCAAAGTGAGGCTTTGGTGGCTCATCCTTCGTTTGTTACTGATATCATGGCTGGAGATGATCGCATGGAGAAAGTAACTATGCGAACTAGTACAGCTGTATTGGATGGACTAAGTGGAGATTACGATGTGACGATCTATTCATCACTTGCATCTTATATTCCAATCATTCGAAATGAGGAACTGATACTTATGTATGCTGAGGCAAACATTGGATCGAACAATGCTGAGGCAATTGCAGCGCTTGATGTGATTAGAACTGCTCATGGCTTAGCGGCCTATAGTGGCGGTACTACAGATAGTGAAGTACTGACAGAGCTACTCTACAATCGAAGATATTCATTGTTTGGAGAAGCGCATAGATGGATCGATATGAGACGTTACAATATGTTGAATACGTTGCCGATCGATCGTACAAATGATGATGTGTGGTCTCAATTACCTAGACCAGTTTCTGAAGTGAATCAATAATCAATTATCCATATAATTAAAGCCAGTTTGACATTTGATTCAGACTGGCTTTTTTATTGTTGGAAAGTTTTGGTCATCACAGTGAGGTCGTGGCCTGCAACATTAAATCTGGAATCTGAGGCTTCTTCATATCCTCTTTTTCCATAATAAGCCAATAAATCTAAGTGAGGAGTGAGCTTGACGAAAGCCAGGTTTTGCTGCTGGGCGTATGATTCTAACAGGTCTAATATATGAAAAGAGTATCCTTTACCACGATGTTCGGGTAGAAGGGCGATTCTTGCTATCTGATTTTCTTTTAATGACAGACGACCTGTACCAATGGGTTGTTCCTGATCGTAGATTACCACGATGAAGCAATCAATGTCAGTGCCATCATCATCGAGATGAAAAGGTATTCCTTGTTCTTGTTGAAAAACAAGGTTTCGCACCAGGAGAGAGTCATTTACTAACTCAAGTTTACCGATTCCAGTTTGTGTGGTAATCATTATTCACAAACCATGTATTCAGTATAGCCTACACCTAATTCCTTGGCTTTTTTCCAGTCTTTTTCCGCTGCTTCTTTTTCATTGATCATGCAGTTTGCGGTACCACGGCTCACGTAGGCTTCTGCAAACTCAGGATTGTATTTGATAACTTTGTCAAACTCCTTAATGGCCAATTCTGCATTTTTATCAGACAAATAGATGTAGCCTTTTTCATAGTAAGCGTCAGCATAATCTTCCTTAAGGTCAGTTGCTTTATCTAAATCGGCCATAGCTCCTTTTTTCTCACCAGAAGCTGACTTGCAGACGCCTCGGAGATAGAATACTTCGGCATTTTCAGGCGCGTAAGCTGCTGCTTTGTTGAAATCTAAAATTGCTCCTTTGTAGTCCTCTTCCAGATATTTGTCATATCCCGCATTGAGGTATTTTTCTGCACTATCTTGTAATGGAAAAAAGCTAAGGCTTATGAGTAATATTAATAGTTTCATCATCTCAAAGATATCAAACGCCAGTAAATACAACTTGTTGCTCCTTATCCAAGCGTCTTGTCCAGATTGTAAGCTGCACTAATCAAAGACAGATGGGTAAATGCCTGTGGGAAATTACCCAATGCCTCGCCTCTTGGTCCGGTTTCTTCTGCATACAGTCCCAAATGATTAGCATAAGTAAGCATTTGTTCAAACATTAATCTAGCTTTTTCTAATTTGTCTTTGTCCTGCTGGCCTGCACGGGTGAGTGCTTCCACCATCCAGAAGGTGCATAAATTAAATGTTCCTTCTTCACCAGTAATTCCATCATCCGTTTCGTTGACATTGTACCGGTAAACCAAACTGTCCATGAGTAATCCTCCTTCTTCCGGAGATTTTAAGATGGCATCTATGGTCTTAATAATTCTTGTATCAGAAGGAGATACGAAAAAGGTTAGTGGCATCATTAAGTTAGAGGCATCGAGCGTTTTACTACCATAGTGCTGCACGAATGCTCCTATTTCGGCATCCCAGCCTTTGTCCATAATTTCTTCATAGATCTTGTCACGCTCTTTCATCCAAAGATCTCGGTCAGAAGGGAATGAACGTTTGTCAGCCAAACGAATTCCTCGATCCAATGCTACCCAGCACATCAGTTTGGAATAAACAAAGTGTTGTCTTCCGCCTCGGACTTCCCAGATTCCTTCATCTTTTAAATGCCAATTATTGGCCACCCAATTGATCAGTTTTCTGAGTTGCTTCCAAAGGTCATAGGAGATTGGGTTTCCGTATTTATTGAATAAGTATACTGAATCGAGAAGTTCACCATAGATGTCAAGTTGGAGTTGATCAAATGCACCGTTACCTATTCTGACTGGTGAGGAGCCTTTGTATCCTTCCAGATGATCTAGCGTGTGTTCTTCCAAATGATGCCGTCCATCTATTCCATACATAATTTGGATGGAACCATCTTCGTTGAGTTCATAGCAGCGCTCTTCTACCCACTGCATGAAGTTTTCGGCTTCTTTGGTAAAGCCTATACGCATCAATCCGTAAATAGTGAAAGCAGCATCTCTAATCCAGGTATATCGATAATCCCAATTACGTACCCCGCCTAATTCTTCTGGTAAAGCACATGTTGGTGCAGCCACAATAGCTCCTGTAGGTTCGAAGGTCAAGAGTTTTAAGGTGAGTGCAGAGCGAATGACAATTTCACGCCAACGCCCCTTGTAGGTGCTTTGCTTCACCCAGTCGGTCCAGTAGTCTATGGTGCTGATGAGACCTTCATGCGCAATGTCGTCCGAAAAGCTGGTTTCTCCACCTTCGGTTTCTTTCACCACAAAGTTGGCAGTTTCACCACCTTGCATTTCAATCTCTGTTGATACTCCGGTGCCAAAATTTTCGAGAGGAATGGAGGTGGAGAGTGTTAGTGATAGGTTTTTGGATTGGAAGGAGGCTCCTTGACTACTTATGATTGTCTGATGTTCATCTCTGGCATAATTGAATGCAGGGATACACTCCACGCGCATTTTCATACTTCCACGAACCATTTTAACCCAGCGAACTAGTCGGTTTTGCTGCTCGCCTATTTTGGTTTTGCCTACAGGCATGAAGTCAATCACTTCACAAACACCATGTTGTGCTAAAAATCGAGTGATGAGTACATTGGTGTCAGGCCAGTAAAACTGTTTTTGAGTGACCTCCGGGTCGACAGGGCTGATTTTGAAATAACCAGCTTTTTTGTCGTCTAGAATTCTGCCGAATACACTGGGTGAGTCAAAATGCGGGAAACAAAACCAGTCAATGGAGCCATCAATTCCGACCAAACAACTGGTGCGCATATTGCCAATGATTCCGTAATCTTCAATTTTTTTATATGCCATAGAGACTTTTTACGTAGGTAGTAACAAGAGCATGGGGCAATATTGTTTTGAATTTTTCGGAATGGGGTGAACCTTAAAGATAAGTCTCGCCAATCAAATGATTCGTTATTAATTGTCAGAAAATGTGTGTTCTTTGGATCTAGCTTTCCTGAAGTTGAGGTAAAGCTCTTTTCAGCTCGTCAGGATGTTGAGTGCCTATCATAACTGATTTTCCATCTTGCAGTGTTAGCTCTAATCCTCTATTACCATCTACATTGTAGGCTATTCCACCTCTTCGAAAACGAATTCCCCATCCTCCAAACTCTCCAAGTGGAGAATACTTTCTGACTTTCATATTGTCAATTTCTTGCCAGTAGATCGATCGGTTGATAAAAGGGAAGAATTTAATATTGATGTGATCAGTGTAAACATTTGTTTCCAGTCTCATCAGCAAAAAGAGTATCAACAGGCTTCCACATATTGCAATTCCAAAATAGGAATCATGGGTGATGAACGCCTGATAGGCAGAATATCCTGATACACTGATCAGAAGTAGCCAAATCCACCATTGGCGGAATTGCTGTTTTTCATGAAAGATTGGAGTTGCCATAATCGTCTGTTTTGTTAATCACTTCATCATAATTAACTGTCAAGACGAGATTATGTTAGTATCTAAGCTTTTAAGGTGATTATGCTTCGACTTTGATACCATTATTTCCTATCAATATTGGCTCTCCAAAACGTCCGTCTTCACCGAGGTTTTCCAGGTTTAGTACTCCTCTAGGGCAAACGGCTGAGCATACTCCACAGCCTACGCAACTTGAGCGAACGATGTTTTGCCCTCTCTGAGCGTACCATCTTACGTCAATCCCCATTTCACAGTAGGTAGAGCAATTGCCACAAGAGATACACTGACCACCATTAGTGGTAATTCTAAATCTGGATTTGAATCGCTGTACTATTCCTAAATAGGCCGCCAATGGGCATCCAAATCGGCACCATACTCGGTTGCCCATGATTGGGTAAAAGCCGGTTCCGATTACTCCGGAAAACATCGATCCAATTAAGAAGCCATATGGTTTGCGTAAATAAGTGTAAGTGTCAATTCCAAACATGGTGTTAGATCCTGTGATGAAAGAATACAAGACTCCAATGGTCATGAGCACAGCAAAGACCAGTACAGCATGAATAAGGTAGCGTTCGATGTTCCAGGCTTTGAGCGACTTATCTGATAGTTGTCTGAAAGAATCACCTGCAGTTTCTGCTAGTCCGCCACAGCCACAAACCCAGGAGCAGTACCATCGTTTTCCGAAGAAAAAAACAAAGACCGGAACACCAACTACAAAAAGAGTGATTCCCCAGGCAAACATGAAGATCCCTAAACCACCTGCTGATGTCAACGTGTTGATGTGCCATGCATCGAAGAAGTCGTAATCCAGTGGCCACATGTTTTTGAAGTCAAAATATGGTTGGTTGAGCCTTACAAGTATTTCTGGAAGCAAGAATGCGAAAGCGGTTTGAAAGAACATAACTGAGAGCGTTCTCACAATTTGGTATTTGCTATGTCGGTATTTGATGATCATTCGAATGCCCATCACCAAAACAGAGAAGGTGTAGAGGAATCCGTATAAGAACCACTGACTTGCTTGTGCTCCAGGGTTGATGAGTTTCTGAATTGGGTCCACAAGAATGATCCAATTCATAATGTAGGCATCGAAGAAATAGAGCAAGATGTAAAAGGAAACTAGAAGTACCCCAATGCTAATCCCTAGCCATCCTCGGTTATTCAGTGCATTGTGAAAAATGCCCGTGTTTTTGATACCAGCTGGGCCTGCTAGTTTTACTTGAGGTGTTAAATACATTAATGCTCCAATGGTTCCAATGACGAATACCAATATGAAAAGAAATGTTGTTTGTTCTTTGATCAGGCCATGTGTTGCTGCTCGAGTTAGGCTGCTGGCATATTGATCATAGATAACCTTGTCCCACTGTTGCTCAGCGCGCATTTGGGAATTGTTCTCATCTATAGCTCCATTTACTGCATTGACGAATGGAATGCTAAAGGAATATTCTTGATCGATGATATTATCAAACTTGTCCGCTAGAAGTTCTTGATGTTCAGGCTTGACAATGCTTTGAAAATCTTCGCCAGATAAAGTATAACTGGACATGAAGAATAGTCCTAGAAATAGGAAAAACGAGAAAAGGAAAAGGATGAGTCCTGTATATCTAATTGCTTTCATAATTATTTTCTAACCGCAGAGAAACTGAGACAATTGAGCTATTCTTTTCTCAGCGGTTCAGTTTTAATTAAATATTCTTTGGAAAAATGTTGGCTTGCTGATTTGAATCGTTTGGCCATATTCTTTGTTGAATTGCTGCTGGATTTCTGGTTCAAATCGCTTGAAGAACTCCGGATCAAAATTGGCTTTAGGTAAATGCTCGACAACATATGAAAGGGTTTTCCTATCGTTTAACCAGTTGTCCCAAACCTCATGACGCATTCGAATGCCAAAGGTGTTAATAACTGTTACCTTTTGGTCTGCTTTTTCATACACTATATGTATGCACTTTTTTCCATCAGCTTCTTCCCAATAAAATGACTGATGATTTTCATCTAGTCGAGCAGGAACGGTGCCATAAGTTTGATATTCAATATCAAAGAACTTAGCAGAGTTAAACCATATCCCTGGTTGGTATTTAGTAGGAGTTCCTGTGATGGTTTTGGCTACCGTTTCACCCATCATTCTGCCCACATACCAAACCGCTTCAATTGGTCTTCTGTGAGATGGAGCTGATTTTAGCTGCGCACAATCACCAATCGCATAAACATCTGGGATGTTGGTAGCGAGGTATTCATTAACCAAAATGCCTCGATCTGTTTCTAACGAAGTATCTTTCAGAAAATCGATATTAGGTCTTACTCCAACTGTCAAACCAACGAACTGACAATCGATGACTTCACCTGATTTGGTTTTTATTCCTTTTACACTTCCATTTCCGTCATCGAGAATTTCTTGCAGTTCCGTTTCTTTACGTAAGTCAATGTGATGCTCTTTAAGGTGTCGATCAATGAGAGCACCTTCCTTTTCGGGTAATACATTTCCCCAAAAACGAGATTCTCGAATAAGGTAGGTGACGTGAATTCCTCGGGAATGAAGCATTTCTGCCATTTCTACACCGATAAGTCCTCCACCAACGATAACAGCTCTTTTGACATTTTGAGTGGTTGATTCCATCAAGTCCAAATCTTGAAGGTTGTACAAGCCTTGGACTCCTCTTAAATTTTCTCCTGGCCATCCAAACTTGTTAGATTGGCTACCAGTTGCCAAAATCAATTTGTCATAGGTTATTTCTTCAGAAGTGGACGTAATTAGTTTTTTAGAGTCAAAATCGACACTCTTAATCCAGGCTTTTACAAGATCAATCTTGTTTTTGGCCCAAAACCAATCTTCATAAGGCTTTGTGTGCTCATACTTCATATGTCCCATGTAGATATACATGAGTGCAGTTCTGCTAAAGAAATGCTCGGATTCGCCGCTAATAACTGTAATAGAGTCATTAGTGTTTTTTCTGATATGTCGAGCAGCAGTGATTCCTGCTATTCCATTTCCAAGAATGACAATTTTTGACATTGCTGATTTTATTGAGTTTCAAAAGTACCTTCTTTGTCTCCCAAAATAATCACAGAAGTCTCACATGAGGCTCTATTGTCAATGAGTTGACACTTTTCGGCATTTCATCAGAATTTAGTGATTATCGATGAAACTAAATTCTTCATAGGGTTGAACCTTGTATACAACTAAATAGTTAATAGAATAACCAGAGATTGGAATCTAAAAGAATACATCTCTCGTATATTAAAATACTGAGAGACAATAAAGTAGGTGTAAATGGCTGCTGAGTTGTTTCGAAAGTACCATAGCATTTAAAAAACTTGGTGGGTTACTGATAAATAGGTTAGGTTAGGTTTGAAATCCCATCAATAAACAGCCCCGCCCGGATCAGCGGGGCTACTTTTTTGGTCAAAAATGAGGCAAGTAGAAAATATTCGCATTATTTTCACTCGTTAAAATTTGTCTAAGACCAGCCAACCACACTAATGATTAACTTTTTGACCAGGTGGGGCTCATTGATTGCCTTATTTGGACTTTTTTCTTATAACTCTTTCGGGCAAACTGAAATTGATCCTCCAACCGTTCTTAGTGATACTCTATGCGGTGCAGGTACTGCTGTTTTACGAGCAAATTCTGATTACTCATCCTCATTCTATAATTGGTATGAAAATAATGGTGATGGATTAGAGTTATTAGCTACTATCGAAACGGGAATTTTCGTTACACCATTTTTAATTTCTAGCAAGAGCTATTATGTAAGTGTGACTGTTGGGGGTGTTGAAAGTGAAACAAGAGCCGTTCGAGCAATAGTTGAAAATACGGCTTCTATCCTTGAAAATCCAACAGTGAGTTTATGTGACTCTGTTATGCTAGAGTCCAACACTTCCTTTACTTCAGATGAATTAGTTGATGCGACATACCAATGGCAAAAATATGTAGTACGAGAGAGTGGAGAAGGGTACTATGTGAACTTATCTGATGATGAAAGTAAGGTTGGTTTGGATTACACTGTTTACGAACCTGGATTTTTTAGAATAATCATCACCACGCAAGAGGGCTGCAAGGCAGTTTCAGAAAATGTGGAAGTTACCCTCGAAAACATCATTGATCCAACCATATCTCATTTTGATTTAGTCATTTGTTTTGATGAATATGATAACAATGGTGTTACTCTAAGTCCTTCATATGGTAGAGAGATTACCACTTATGAATGGGAAGAATCTCTTGATGGTATTGTTTTTAATCCTGCAGGTACTGATGATGAGCTTGAAGTTGATAATCCTACTCCTGTCGGTGCAGATAGTTCTGTCAGATATTATCGGTTGACTCTTTTTGAGGAAAATTGTAGCAAAACTTCTGATGTAATGAAGGTGAAGTGGGCCAGACGTCCAGAGGCTACAATCAGTCATCTTGGTAGTACTGATGATTTTTTCTACTGTCCAACAGATGCCGCTGATCAAAGAGTTTTGAATGGTTCAGGAGCTGGAAATCTGGAGTTTTCCTGGTACCGGTTACAATTTTCAGAAGGTTTGGACCTGAATTTTATCCGAAATGAGCTGGAGGAAATGCAAGATTTATATGATTCTACTGGACAAGGGATTGATTTTTTACCAAGGTTTTCTTTTCGTGGGGTAGGAGACAATATTACTCTTGGGGAGGCTAGTTGGGGATTATGGTTTGCCTATGTCAGAGATGAAGTTACGGATTGTATCAGTAGGACTAATATGATATTTGTAGATAGTGCAATCCCTGATGCAGAGTTGGATGATAGCATCGTTTGTACCAATTTAACGAGTGTCAGGTTTACTCCCTATGATGATCAAGCCGATGTTTATGAATGGATGTTTAGTGAGGAAGAGTCTGGTCCATATAGATTGGTAGGTTCAGACTCTGAGTTTGTGTCTTCTCCTAGTTTCACTGTCGGTGGAGGTTGGTACTATCTACATGTGGAAAAAAATGGATGTGAAGCCAGAACAGAAAATGTTTATCTCGCAGAAGATAGTATCGAGACAGTACGAGTGTGGCCAACAGGTACTTTTGATACTTTCGTGGACCAATGTCCTGGCGAATATGTTGAATTATCTATTGATAAGCCTGAATTAGGGTATACAGTCGTTTGGACAGAATTTGGAACGAATTTGGTTGACTTTCCTGAGCTGGGATATGGTCCAACTTTTCGAGTTCAGGAGCCGGGTATTTATTTTGCTATTTATGGCAATAGCAATTGCTTCTCTGCTTCCAATTCGATATTTATTGATAATTACCCCACTCCATCAGACAGTATCAAAGGACTAACATCAGATTCAATACTTTGTGAGCCAAGGCTGTTAGAATTAGATAGTGTAGGAGCTGGGAATCCGATTCAATGGTATCATCTGGATGGTTCAGAATTTGTAGCTATTGATGGAGAAATAGATTCCAGTTTTTATGCTAGTGAGATCGGCGAGTACTTTGCAGAAATCACTTCAGAAAACTGTGTGATCTACACTGACACAATCACTGTATCAGGCCTTTTAAGTCCACAGATAAGTTATGCGAAGGATACTCTAAACATCTGTGGTCCTACGCTTAAATATGAATTATCTGTTGCCTCTGCTCCTGGAGTTACTATGAGATGGCTCTACAGAGATAATGAATCTGATGCTTTTAGTACGCTAAAAAGTGGAGAGAACCTCAATCGTTTGATAGTACAGACCAAAGGAACTTATCGCATTGAGTTACAGGAAGGAGAATGTACCGCTACTGATCAAATAGAAGTGACAATAGATGAAACTCCAGAGGAACCATTTCAGATTGAAGTCTTTGGAGATACAGCGTTGTGTCAAAATGATATTTTAACTATTTCCAGTTCCATTTCTTCAGATGAAGTTAGCTTCACATGGGAGTATTCATTGGATACAACAGACTATTTTGAAGTAGGTGGAGATAGTAGCTTTTTGGTTCTTGATTCTGTCTTCATTGCCAAAGTATTAACTGCGGATTCTGTCTCTGTATTTATTCGGTTATTTGTTGATGATGGAGTATGTGCTGGTTTGTCAGAAGATCACCAAATATTTATCTATCGCAATATATCTCCGAGGTTGGTAGATGGTTTTAATCAACCAATTGATACAATATATTACTGTACTGGAGAACCTTTAGATCTGCAAGTACAACTTTCAACTGATTGGACTACCAGCCCATTAAACTATCAATGGCAAGTCAAAAATGAACTTGGTGATTTCATTGATATTGCTGATGCAAGTCATTCCACTTATTCCATTACTGATGCTGGTGTATATAGAGCCTATGCATTTTCGAATACTCTGGGAGGTTGCCCAGATACCAGTCAGGTTATTACCGTGATGCCAGAATATATAGCGGAATTATATTCGGATACAGAGATTCTTCTTTGTGGTGAGGCTGTCTATCACATTATTTCTAACCATGTTGAAGGCGCTAATTTTCAATGGTATAAAAGCTCACTGAGTGAAATCAGTTATCAGCTCATTCAAGAAGGACAGAATTTGACAGCTATCGATGTGTCAGATTCAGGTTATTACAAAGTTCAAATCAATTTGAATAATTGCAGCGTTTTTTCTGATTCCGTTAAAGTGGAGTTGCTAAGTGATCAACTTTTACCCGAAGTAGCAATTGATGGTGAAAATCAATTTTGTTTTGGTGATGAAATGCTGTTTAGAAGTTCTTATTCTGATTCAGAAACAAACTATCGTTGGTTAGTGTCTATCAACGAAGGCGCAAGTTTTTCTGAATTAGGAACCTTAGATAGTTTAATCCTTCCGCAACCTGACTTTTCGGAATTAAACGGAGCGGATTATGTAGATTATCAACTTCAACTTATTGTTGAGAAAGAGGGGTGTCAGGTTACATCTGAGCTATTAAATGCCAGGTATTATGGACAAATGGCTGTGTCAATTTTTGGTCCAGATGAAACTTCAACAAGTGATTTGTTTTATTGTGATAATTCAGATTTAGGATTCCAATTAGTCACCAGAACTAATTTGACTGACCCTATTTATCAATGGTACAGTGTGGATCAGGAAAGTAATCTTGCTCCTATTTCTTTGGCTATTTTACCATCTTATCAACCTTCTGGGCCAGGTACCTATTTATGTGAAGTATATACCAGTGATGGCGGGTGTTTTGTGCGAAGTAATTCCATTACCATTGGCACTACTCCAAAATCAATATTCAGTGCTGATGAAGATTTGGCCATGTGTTATGGTGAGCCAGTAGAGTTACTAGTCAATTCGGACTTTCAGGAAATGAATGTGCTTAAGCTTTTTGATATTCAGTGGTATCGAAATGAAGGGGAAGGTTTCATGCCTCTTGATGGTGCTAGTTCTGACGTTTTGATTGTTGAACAAAACGATGAGGGTTATGGATCGGCTCTGTATTTCTATACAGCAAGTAATTCAAACTGTACTACTACATCTGATACTGCAGCTGTTTACATTGAAGAAATTCCCGAGTATACATTGAATATCCAATTAGCTAGTTGCTTTGGAATCAATAATGGCAGTATCACTGTGAATCCTAAGGAAGACCAGTTTCCTCTGGATGTTCCGCTAAACGTATGGGAATTAAATGGTGAAGAAAGCTCATCATTAGTTTTTGATTCATTAAGTGTTGGGGTTTATGAATTAAAAGTTACTACTGCGCTTGGATGTTCAGATGTCGAAACTGTTGCTGTTGCGGCGGAGAAAGAAATCGAACTTGTGGTAGATGTTGTAGCGCCGCAACGTGCAGGTGTGCCATTCAAAATGGCTGTTACTGGGGCTACACAGTATGAGTGGTCCCCAGAGAGTTATTTTTTCACACCAACTTCTAATGAACCTACAGTACTAATTCCTGCTAGTGTAGATGCTGATACTCTATATGTAACTGTGGAGGGATTTGATGAAAGTGGTTGTTCAGCGCTTAGGACAATTGCCATTGCTTTGGAAAGTGGTGAGAGTTTTGTTTTCTCTAAACTGATTACACCAAATGGAGATGGGTTTAACGATTATTTTGAAGTCCTGGCGAATGAAGAATTAGGTCCAGGATATTTGAAAGTTTTTGATAATTGGGGTAGAGAAATCTATACCGTTTCGGAGTATGAAAATAATTCACAGGAGGCGCACAAGTTGAGTGACTTGCTCAATGAGGGTACGTATTTTTATACTTACAGCGTTGGTGGTCAAATGTTTAAAGGGAGTTTTTACTGTAAGCCATGATGTCTATAAAGTCTCTGTTTATCCACTTATTCTTCTTTTTTGTAGTATTCAAGGCAATATTGAATATAGCTTTTGCGCAATCTGTCCCATTACTTGGACATCAGCAGGATTTTCCTGGTTATTACAATCCAGCACTAGCTAAAAACAATCAATACAGTGAAATCGGTGCTGTTTACAGATCTCAATGGTCAGAATTAGCCTATCCGCGGATTAGTACTCTTTACTTTAGACATCCGATCAAATCAGAGAACAAGTTTTTAAGTTTTCGATCTGTGGGATTGATTGCTCAGAATGAAGATTATCAGTTCATTCAGCGGAATTCCTTTACGCTGTTCTCATCGAATACACTTTACAAGCATAGAAATCTGTCATTGGGATTAGGTTTTGGAGCACAGTTTCTTTTTCAGGGCCTAAATACTTCTGAGTTGACTCTTAAAGAGTTGCTGGATCCTGAATTAGTAACAATTAACAATACCTTTAATATTCTTCCTCGAGTTGGATTTTCTGGCGAATCTGCAGGGTTTAGAGCAGGTGTGTCACTGGATATGTCCACCGAAGATCCATTGCATACTTTATTAGGATATGCAGAGAAGCGGTTTAAGGTTAAGAATTCCAAAATTTTGATGATACCGAGTGCGCTGTATCGATACTCTCCAACTGGCCAATCACAAATAGAGATGCAGGTTAGGACGGTTTATGATCGTAAAGTGGCTATTACTGTTGGATATAGGCAAGATTATGGAACTGTAGCCCAATTAGGATTCTTAATCAGTCAGTTTAAGGCTTCTTATGGAGCGGAAGTCCCCCAAAATAGTAATGATCCTCTTGGGTTCACTCAAGAGATTTTGGCAAGCTATCAATTTCAAATACTTCATAAGAAAAGACATCATAGAGATAGTCTTTTGAAACATGAGCGAGATTCCCTCAATAGGTCAAGGCTGGAAAAGTTGAGACAGGCAAGGCTTGATCAACAAAAACAAGAAAAGCAGCGAAGAGACTCTCTCAAAGCATTAGCAAATGCACCGGAAATAGATTCAACAGAGTTTATTGATGAATCTCTGAATTTGATACGAATTAATAGTGATGATCCGGTTGCTTTAGAAGAGATTCCTACTCATCTCAAAGAGAATAATGTTCATGTTATCCTTAGAGATATCACTTTTGAGGCAGACTATGACATCTTAAAACCATATGCTTATAAGGAGTTGGATAAACTGAATGCCTATTTGCATAGGCATCCGAACCTGTTCATAGAAATTCAAGGGCATACGGATGATATTGGCACTGCTGAAGCTAATTATGAGTTGTCTAAACGAAGAGCGTTGACGGTATTCAACTATTTGCTAAGTAGAGGGATTGCTGAAGATCGGATGAGTCTAGTTGGATACGGTGAGGACAAACCAATAATGGAAAATACCACTGAAGAGGGACGAAGTTTCAATCGAAGAATCGAAATTGTATTCATTCGACCTGAGGAATGATATTGGATAATATATTATCTATTTATGGTCTAAATAGTTATATTTGGATAATATATTATCTATTATGTTTCAAAAGTTGCCCACTGAGGTTATTCAGGATATTGCCACAAAGGCTAGAGAGCTTCGTAAAAGTAAAAAGCTAAGTCAGGAGGAGTTAGCTCAAAAATCTGGCGTTTCTTTCGGGAGCATCAAGCGATTTGAGACTACCGGTAAAATTTCACTGGAGTCACTTTTGAAGATTGCTTTTGTTCTTGATGCTATGACTGATTTTGAGAAGTTATTCATGCAAAAAGAGCGTCCAATGTCATTGGATGAAATCATCAAATCACAAAATAAGCGATGAACCTGAATCCCATAGACGTACTGAATGTATGGATACATCTTGATGATGCGAAACATGCTGTAGGGAGATTGGCGCTATATCGTGGACAGATATTTTTTGAATACGATCCCGCATTTTTGAATATGGGAATTGAATTTTCTCCTTACAAGCTCCCACTTCAGTCAGGTGCTATTTCTTCGGAAGATCATGTTTTTGAAGGTCTATTTGGAGTGTTTAATGATTCATTGCCAGATGGCTGGGGACGACTTTTGCTGGATAGAGCCGTTCAGGCTAAAGGAATTTCCCATCAAAGATTAACTCCACTTGACCGGTTAGCTCATGTAGGTCATCATGCAATGGGAGCATTAGCTTATTCTCCTGATTACTCAGAGATGTCAGAGAGTGATGAGCTACTAAACTTATCTGCTCTCGAGCAAGAAGTCAATAAGATAATAGAGGGTGAGCCAACTGCTATTTTACAGGAGTTGCTAGAGCTGGGAGGTAGTTCTGCTGGAGCACGACCGAAGATATTGGTAGGACTTAATACAGATACCAGTAACCTGATCCATGGAGTCATGGATTTGCCTGATGCCTATGAACATTGGATGGTCAAGTTTCCATCTTCTCTAGATCAAAAAGACATAGCGAACATTGAATATGCTTATTCGCTAATGGCGAAGGAAGCCGGAATCGAGATGCCTGAAACCAAGCTGTTTGAAGGTGAAAAAGGAACATCATACTTTGGAGTAAAGCGTTTCGATCGAATAAGAAATCAGAGAGTACACATGCATACTGCTGCGGGTTTATTTCATGCAGATCATCGTATTCCAAGTTTGGATTATGAAAACTTGCTGCGAGGAGCGATGGCATTGACTAAGGACATGTCGGAGGTGGAGAAAGTATATCGCCTGGCAGTATTCAATGTGTTTGCTCATAACCGAGATGATCACAGTAAAAACTTTTCTTTTTTAATGGACGGTAAAGGAACCTGGACATTCGCACCAGCTTATGATTTGACATTTTCCTATGGTCCTGGCAGAGAGCATTCTTCTATGGTGATGGGAGAGGGGAGAAATCCCGGAACTAAGGAGCTGATCAAGCTGGGAGAGAAATTTCAGCTGAAGAAATCCAAACTGATCATAGAGGAGGTGCGGGAAGTGGTGAGCAAATGGCGTG
>CAXEKM010000193.1:0-5494 GCA_963996645.1 uncultured Marinoscillum sp. | reverse complement strand
TTCCGGTGTAAACCTGAATCGTGTATCCATCCACATACTTACGAATTTTGTTTTGAGTGATAATGATTTGATTCACACTATCCAGTTCGTATTTAAGATGGCCTTTGATCGGCTCCGTTCTAGTAGCCACTTTACTCTCGTCTACAGTTGCAGAGTCTGATTCGATCACTTTCAAATCCGGTCTCAGTACCGAAAGATCCTCTCTGTAACTCTCTGTATTGTTACTACTTTTAGTAGTTGTAGAAGAGGTTTTACAGCTGTAGGCTGCTGCCAGTACTAAGGCAAAAATTAAGAGTCTAGAAGCACGCATTTATTATTCTTTAAGTCTTCTTCTATTGTTTTGAATTTCACATCCTTTTTCACAGAACCATCGGAATATTGAACAGTCACTTTTTGGTTTCTGCTAGCAATTTTAATGGTTTGAACAGGTTTAGTGATTTCCGCAGGAGCTCTATTTGCCTGTGGTTGACCGCCTTTATTGAGCAATGAACCACTGTCTTCTTTAGACTCTTTATAATCCTGCTTAGATCGCTGATTTCTAGCCTCCTGAACTTGATTTGCTTCCTTTACAGGAATCTGTGCTTTCATCAAGAATGAGGTACACTCTTCATTTACTTTACCCAGGAATGCTTTGAATAATTCAAAACCTTCGAATTTATAGATGATCAAAGGATCTTTCTGTTCATAAACTGCATTCTGCACAGACTGTTTTAAATCATCCATGTCGCGAAGATGTTCCTTCCATGTTTGATCAATGATTGCCAAGGTGATCATTTTCTCCATGGATTTGATCATTGCCTTACCTTCTGTCTGAACAGATTTTTCAAGTGGAGCGGCTACACCAATTTGTTTTTTACCATCTGTAAATGGAACAAGGATGTTTTCTACAGTAGCTCCTTTGTCTCTATGAATCTGCTGAAGAAGCGGTAATGCTCTTTCAGCAATGTTTTTATTCTTAGTGATGTAATGATTCTGAGCTGCCTCATACAATTTCTGGCTTAGCTCCATTTCATTCATTTTAGTTAACTCTTCCTCATTGATTTGGAAGTCAATTCCCAATACACTGATGGAGTTTAGTTTAAGACCATCCAGGTCATTGCCCATTTTAGCATTAAGTGCAATGTCCTCGCAGGTATCGAACAACATGTTGTTGATATCCAAATCCAGACGCTCACCGTATAGTGCGTTTCTTCTTCGCTTATAGATTACCTCACGTTGTGAGTTCATCACGTCATCATATTCCAAAAGACGCTTACGAATAGCAAAGTTGTTTTCTTCTACTTTCTTCTGAGCTCTTTCGATTGACTTGGTAATCATGCTGTGCTGGATTACTTCACCTTCTTGAAGTCCCAATCTATCCATGATCTTCGCTACTCGGTCAGACATGAACAAACGCATCAAGTTATCTTCTAGAGAAACATAGAACTGTGAAGATCCAGGGTCTCCCTGACGACCTGAACGACCTCTGAGCTGCCTATCCACACGACGCGACTCATGACGCTCTGTACCGATAATGGCCAAACCTCCTGCTGCTTTTGCTTCAGCAGTAAGCTTGATATCCGTACCACGACCCGCCATGTTGGTGGCGATCGTAACAGTGCCAGGCTTTCCAGCTTCTGCAACGACATCTGCTTCTCGAGCGTGTTGCTTTGCGTTCAATACCTGGTGGTCAATATTTTTCATCTTCAGCATTCGAGAAAGTACCTCAGAGATTTCTACTGATGTGGTACCCACCAATACTGGTCTTCCTTTTTGTCTTAAGTCTACAACTTCTTCAACTACAGCATTGAATTTCTCACGAATTGTTTTGTAAACTTTATCGTGCTCATCTTTTCTGGCAATTTTTCTATTAGTAGGGATTACTACTACATCCAATTTATAGATGTCCCAGAATTCGCCAGCTTCCGTTTCAGCAGTTCCTGTCATACCAGCCAACTTGTGGTACATACGGAAGTAGTTCTGAAGTGTAATCGTTGCGTAAGTCTGTGTAGCATCTTCTACTTTAACACTTTCCTTAGCTTCAATTGCCTGGTGAAGTCCGTCAGAATATCTACGGCCTTCCATCACACGACCAGTCTGCTCATCTACGATCTTCACTTTATCATCTACTACGATGTACTCAGTGTCTTTTTCGTATAAACAGTATGCTCTAAGCAATTGGTTAACACTATGGATACGCTGAGCTTTTACACTGTAGTCTTGAATGACTTCTTCTTTCTTTTGAAGCTTGTCTTTCTCGTCAATGTCAGTGTTGTTCTCAAGTTTTGCAACTTCTTCGCCAATATCAGGCAGGATAAAGAAGTTAGGGTCTTCACCTGAACCAGTGATCAAGTCAATGCCTTTTTCCGTCAGGTCAATGCTATTGTTCTTTTCATCAATAGTGAAGAACAATGGATCATCCGCCTCAGGCATCATCTTCTGATTATCCTGTAGGTAGAAGTTTTCTGTTTTTTGCAATAATGCTCTGATTCCAGTTTCACTTAAAAACTTGATCAAAGGCTTATTTTTAGGAAGACCTCTGTAAGCTCTGAACAACGGTAGTCCAGCTTCTCCTTCTTTGCCTTCCTTGATTAATTTTTTTGCCTGGTTTAAGTATTCTCCTACAAGTTTTCTCTGTGCTTCTACAAGCTTGTTAATTCTAGGCTTCAATTCGTAGAATTCGTGCTCGTCACCTTTTGGGATAGGGCCAGAGATAATCAATGGAGTACGCGCCTCATCAATCAATACAGAATCTACCTCATCGACCATTGCATAGTGGTGCTTACCCTGTACTAATTCTTCAGGGTTTCGAGCCATGTTGTCTCTTAGGTAGTCAAAGCCAAATTCGTTGTTAGTACCATAAATAATATCACATTGATAAGCAGCTCTTCTCTCAGGTGAGTTTGGCTGATGCTTGTCAATACAGTCAACTTTCATTCCGTGGAACTCAAAGATTGGTGCATCCCTCTCCGAGTCACGTTTTGCCAGGTAGTCGTTGACCGTTACAACATGAACTCCTCTGCCTGACAAACCATTTAGATAAGCAGGTAATGTAGCTACCAGGGTTTTACCTTCACCCGTTGCCATCTCAGCAATTTTACCAGAGTGCAAAGTGATACCACCAATCAGCTGCACATCGTAGTGAACCATGTTCCACTCTACATCAGTACCAGCAGCTTTCCATTTGTTAGCCCAAATGGCTTTATCGCCATCTATTTTTACATTCTCTTTTCTTGTAGCTAGCTCTCTGTCATAAGCGTTTGCGGTTACAACAAGTTGCCTGTTTTCAGTTAGTCGTCTTGCTGTCTCTTTAACTACAGCAAATCCTACTGGCATGATTTCTTTTAGAACTACCTCTAGTTCTTCATCTCTATTAGATTCAAGTTTATCGATTTGCTCGAAGATGGCCTCTTTCTGCTCAATATCTAAAGACTCGTCAGCATCTACTTTTTCGTGAAGTGCAGCAAGATCTTCATCAATGTGCTTTAGTCTATCGGCTATAATGCCTTTCAGCTCTTCTGTTTTGCCTCTCAGTTCATCATCGCTTAGGCTTGAAAGGCTGGCAAATTCTTTATTGATCTGAGTTACGATAGGAGCAATCTCCTTTAAGTCTTTCTCCGCTTTGGTTCCGAAAATCTTCGCTAATCCCTTATTGACTATATCTAACATGAATCTATCTCTTAATAAATTGGGTCTAAAGTTATAAAATGGAAGTTGATTAAAGAGTTACTTCCACCACTCCTTCGAATACTTTTTTAGCTGGTCCTGCCAAATAGATGTTTTCGAATGTATCGGTATCACTTTTTTCAAATGATACCGTTAATTGTCCACCCCGTGTTTCCACACTTACTGGACTGTGATAATTTTTTAAACTAGCAGCTATGGCACAGGCTGTTACGCCAGTTCCGCATGATAAAGTTTCGTTTTCTACACCTCTCTCATAGGTGCGAACTTTGATGCCAGATTCAACCTGTTCTACAAAGTTGACATTGGTGCCAGCAGGAGCATATTTTTCACTATATCTGATGCTACTTCCTTCTGGGAGAATATCAACCGCCTCGAGATCATTCACGAACTGTACGTGATGTGGTGAGCCAGTATTGATAAATACCTCTGAATCGTTGATGTCTTCGATGGTTTTTACATCGTGCAAATGGAAATGGTAGACGTCTTTTTCGATAAAGGCATCATGTTCTCCGTCGGTTGTTTCGAAGGTTGTTTTATCCTTGATAATTCCTAAAGCTTCCGCAAATGCAATAGCACATCGACTACCGTTTCCACATAAGCTTTTGCTGCCATCAGGATTGTAGTAGATCATCCGGAAGTCGAGTGTTGGATGGTTTTGAATCAAGATTACCCCATCAGCACCAATTCCCATTTTGCGATCGCAAAGGAAACCGATGACTTTGGAGTCGTCCATAGGGAAAGAACCGTCTCGGTCATCTATCATGACAAAGTCGTTTCCAGTACCTTGATATTTGTGAAATTTAATCTGCATGAGTTTTAGTGTGGTCAATAACCATACACAAGTAAAAAAGAGTGCAAATTAAATTAATATTCTGCCAAATAGTCAGTGAGCCGGACAGAATGTGAATGGGTGTAAACTAAAAAAGCCAACTTCATGACAAAGTTGGCCTTATATCGTAATGATTGAATCTTAAAGTTTCTCCTTGATACGAGCAGCTTTACCTTTTCTACCTCTTAAGTAGAACAATCTAGCTCTTCTTACCTTACCTTTTCTTACCAACTCGATTTTCTCGATGTTTGGAGAAAGGATAGGGAAAATTCTTTCTACACCAACGCCACTAGAGATTTTTCTAACAGTGAAAGTTTCACCGTTTGAGTTGACGTTTCTTATCTGGATAACAGCTCCTTGGAACTGCTGAACTCTTTCTTTATTACCCTCTTTAATTTTGTAGTGTACGTTTACAGTGTCACCTGCTGAGAATTTAGGGAAGTTCTCTTTTACCGCTTGGCTTTCCGCCTCTACAAATTTTATTAACTCGCTCATGTTCTTTTCTCTATTGAGTGTTTCTCAAAAAGGAGTGCAAATATAGGTAATAAATTAATAATAGGTAATAGTGCTCTGATTATTTTCAAAATAATATCGAACACTAAATCAATTGATTGCTCAGGCAGAATTGAACAGCTTGAGAACTGTTACTTACATTGAGTTTTCGAAGGATATTCTTGCGATGAGTTTTCACCGTATGATCAGAAAGAAATAGCCTTTCTGCGATTTCTCCGCTTGTCATTCCTTCGGATAGCAATTTAATGATTTCCAGCTCCCGCTCACTCAATTTGTACTGAGTGACTTCCTCTTCTTCAGAGTTGAATGTGCCAATGCGGTCATAATATTGTTTTCCACTCATCACCCGAAGTACAGCATCAATTAATTCTTTGCCAGTATTGTTCTTTAGAAGGCATCCATCTATGCCTAGCTTGACTATTTCTTCTACGAAAGACTTTTGCGCGTACATGGTGAGGATGATGATTTTTAATTTTGGAAACTCTT
>CAXEKM010000192.1:0-9414 GCA_963996645.1 uncultured Marinoscillum sp. | reverse complement strand
GCAGACCTCCTGGCCAACCCATTTCGGAAGCATCGAGGATCTCCCTGCCAAATCTCTACATTGATCCTCGATTCCTTCCTTCATGTCCACGCCCGGCCAGCTCTCAGCTCAGCCACTGCCAGTGTTTGTGCTCGCCTGCGCCTCACTCAGGCTGCGGGCTGTCACAGTTTTTGCACATCGCATAGGTGCCCTCCCTTAGATCTATCACTTGCACCACCCAACACACAAAGTCAAAAAACTCCGCCAGCCCTTGTGTGGTCCAGCGCCAACACACAATCCTTCCCAGGCTCTGCCACATAGTTCGCAGACGTCCGCCCATGGCGTACTCCTCTGACTCGCCCCTGAGTGAGACTCGCACGCTCCATTCCACTCCGTTACATTTCGCTTTTACGGCTCGCCATACAATGCCAACGCTTGCTGAAGGCTCTTTTACCTGCAGACTCCTCTTAAAACTTCATTTCTATTAACTGAAGGGGCTTTTTAAGGATGGAAAATTACTGTCCTTTCTGATCGCGACTTGGGGACATATCTTTAATCCGGGCAAAACCCGCAAAAAAAATGCGAGGAACTATGTCCAAAAAGAAACAAAAAAACAGTGGTAAACAGATCAAGAAGTGGATTAGAAAGGTGATTTATATTCTTGCCATCATTGAGGTAATCACTACCAAGCTTGATCAGATCATCCAAATAATATTGACTTGGTTCAATTGAGATAAGATTCAAAAAATCAATCAAATCTAGCAGGCTTCCACGCCAACCCTTAGAGTCCTGTCAAGGAACTACGGCATAAACAAATCCCGGCCCACAAGCCCTCATTTATTCCGTTCCTCCTTGCCAGGCCTGCCATCGCCTGCTGAGAAAAAAGCTTTCTTTTTTTCTCTTTTTTTTCTTTTGGAATATAAGCGCCGCAGGCGGTGACCAACCGGACTGAGCATAACTTTTAAATGCTCAAACCATGTTTAGATACCGTGTATCCACTTTCTCCGGAAAGGAAAATCCAACAACTCCTCATTTTTATGTATTATCGAAAGGCCTGAATGCTGGAAAACCACTTGACAAACCTTGCCCTAATTGTTATCTGGTTTGTACAGAGTTCGAAGAGAATCGCCAATTGTTCTATTGGCTTTGTTTTGCTTTGTGGAAATCTGGATATTTCAAAAAGCACCTGGTTGGATCGGTCATTCCGTTTCTTCGAATCAATGATCTTCGAATTGGCCTGCAGATCATTGGTTCCCACTATCCCTGACGGGATAGATGTTATTCGGGGAAGGTTATTAATTCTGGAAGAATTAGAGGCTAAGACCAGAAATGTCTCCAAACAATTGGATTTATTGGAGCAGTTGAAGAAAGCTTTTATCAGGGAAACCTTTCAGAGGTTGGATTAAAACAAGACAGGCTCCCGGATACTTTCCAGGAGCCTGTTTTATAAGTTTGATTTGTTTGAAGTGGGTCGTTTTCCAAAGGCCTTGACAATCCACTTCATTAAAATGGAAATGCCGAAACTAACAACTGCACCGATAGCAGCCAGGATAATTGTCTTTGCAATATTGGCTCCAGTGAGATTAGGAATAATACTGAGTAATGTTCCTCCAATAGTTCCGGCTTTGGTGCCAATGTGAGCTGATTGACTCATGGCTAATCGGTTTCGCTTCCCTCAACTGTCGACTGGCTTACAGCTGATAATACACTACCTCCAGCTAACAAGTACCCACCAACAGTGACAATGCCTGCTGGCAAGGCAATGGGAGAAGCCAAAATAGCTCCACCGGCTGCAGCTAGTGCTAAACCGACATTTCTCAGCACCTTGAAAAACTTAGGAGTGGGTGCTTTCACTCTATCAATGATATTCATATTGATTTCTTTTTTAATGGTTATAAATACTTCCTCGTTTTGCTCCATGACGTTAAAGAGGAGGCTATCCAGTTTGCCCAATGCCTTCCTGGACTCGAACCCAAGTCCTGGGCCATTCAGCTTGCTAACTGGCGCAATGCACCCTTTTAAATCCATTAGAGCATGATTGGCTGCATGGAACAATATCCAGGATCTATCTGGTACACCGACCACATGAAGGTGATCACCTCTTTCTTTGGTGGTTCTCTTGACAACCTGGTATCTCCCTTCAGGGATGCAGGATACATTTCTACGGTTTTGGAGCCAGGGCAACTCTATGGTGAAACAAATCAATTGACCTCCATTGTAGAGCTGCCCGTTGGTTCCATTTTCGTGATACTTCCTGAGTAGGGCTAATTCCATCCCAAGTTATCAGTTCTCAACGACCGCAGGTTTATCTACCTCAACCAGAGCCAGACAGTTGTAACCGCCATTCTTCATGGCATACATCTGACCATTCACTGATTGATAGAAATCAATCCCAAATACGATGAGTAAAAGCTCCTCTGTGTTTGCGTTCATTGCCAGATCCAGCTGAACCGGCCCTGCAGCAGCTTCAGAAATTTCCAGCTCTGCAGACTCTGCCATGTTGTAGGTGAACTCGTCAGTATCAAAGTTCACTTCTGATACAGCCGCCACCATCTTCAGGTGCGTTGCACCCTGAGGATACGCCAGGCTATTAGTCGGAATGAATGCAGGCACAGTGATAGTCGCACTTCCCGCAGCACGGTCAAAGGCTACATCATATGGAGCATACAGGGTTGCTTCAAGTCGGCCACCTCCATTGAAATCAAATCCTTGGATAAGTTCCAGATTTCCTTCAGAAACCACACGCTCCCCACGCACGTTGGTTGTATCAGACTGGATCACAGCCATGAGCTGTTTGGTCAATCTTGATGTTACCTTGCTGTCAGAGGTTTTGAGTAGTAGCGGTCGAAATGCGGTGCGGATGAGCTTACCTGCTTTGCCTGCTCTACCAAATTCTGATCCGTTTTCACGAGTCCTTTGGAAGGCTGGATCGTTCTTGATTCTGTCAGCGTCTACACCACCTTTTTCCCTGGCTAAGTAGCCGTCTTTACTCTTATAGAAGGACACATCCCCGATGGTTCCTTCTAGTTTAATGATCCCTTTTTGTCGAGCCATAATGTTAAAAATGTTTGGTTTATGGCCTAAAAGGAGCATATTTAAAGATGCTTGACAACTAGCGGCTTCCGGTCTTAATACCTTCTGGTAGTTTTTGCCGAACATGCCGTATGGACTAAGTATGGATAGAGTATCAACACTCCCAAATGAAACTAAAGAGAGTCATAATTTATCCCAAGGATATTCAGCGTATTACCGGCCGAAGTGAGCGCTATGGACGAAAAATGATACAGGATATCAAAAGTCATCTAAAAAAAGATGATCACCAGTTGGTGACTATCTATGAGTTCTCTGAGTATTCGGGAATCGACCCTGATTTGATCGAGCAGTATCTCGAGTAATTAGGAATTTTGAAGCATTGGTTAGGTGTCGGACTACATCAATTCTCTCGGTTAACACTTCGGTTAATAGTATCTTCAAACTCACATTAACTTATTGATATACAATTGCTTATAATGTTCATTCGAATCCTTCCGAGTGTACCATAAGCTTCTTGATTAATTTCAGGGAGCTTTTTTGTTATAAAAAAGCCTCTTCAATATTTGAAGAGGCTTTTAATTATTCAAATTTCTTAATGGCTTCGTTAAATTCTTCTTTGAACTTGCGTGAAACCGGTAGTTCCTCCCCGTTTTTCATTTCTACCTTATCGGCATATTTCACACGCACTTCCTTGATATTGATGATATATGATCGGTGGATCTGAATGAAGAAATCAGGAAGTACTTCCAATATATCCTTTAGTTTGTTTCTATCTACTTCCGGCTTTGGTTTATTCTTCAATGAAAACTCCAAATAGTGTCCATCGGATTTAATTGAAACAATCTCTTGCGCTTCGAGAATTGCTTTGCTTTTCAGTTCAATTATCTGAGTCCGCTGCTTTTCAATTTCCTTCTGAAGGTCTGCTTTTTCCTGCTCTTGAGATTCCAGTGTCTCATTAGATTTTTGGTTGAGTCTGAATAATATGAAAGCAACAATCATTAATAAAGCTGCAGCACCTCCAAAAATGATTACTTTATTGCTGGACTCAACAACCTCTTTGTTTTTATCATCAAGCTCCGCTTCAGTGACTGCTAGTAAGTAGTTAGCCTTAGCATCTGCCAGAAAACGCTCTCTTTTGGAATGGGCCGGTGATTCTCTTTCCCGATCAAGTTTGTTAATGTATTCTTTTGCAAGTTTCAGACTATCCATAGCTGTATAGGCGTCTATTAACCCATGGTAGATAGCTGGTTTCATATTTTGTAGTGGTGGTTTCTGCGTTTCCTTTTCAGCTGTTAAGAATGGAGCAATCGCCTCAGCAGCTCGTTCAGTCCTCAGGTAATATTGTCCTTCAAGGAACTTGATTCTGAAAACAGCATCCATTGAACGAGCATCAGACTTTTTCTCAAGCTCGTCCAGGAGAGAAGGGATTTCTTCAAACTCTTCACGCTCAAAGAGACATTCAATGGTATTGGATATTGCAGTGAATTCACCTTGTGGGTACCTGACCTGCATGGCTATTTCTTTTCCTTTTCGGAAGTAGTACAATGCAGAATCCAAATCGCCATGCTTACGATAGGAAATGGCCAGGTTGTTATAATAAACCGCTTTGGGTGGAATAGAGGGTGCTTTGTCGATTTCAACCTTTTTCAGTGTTGAGATGGCTTGATCGTACATCTCCATGTCATTGAAAATATGAGCAATATTCATGGCTGTATTGATCTGTGTGAAAGCATTGGTGGAATCCAAAAGATACGCTGCTTCCAGGTGTTCTAAAGCTTTGGCGTAATTGCCTGATTGCCTGTATGAACTTCCAAGATTTCCATGTGCAGATATTTTGCCCTGGACGTTTGTTTCAGGGAGTTTATCAAGGACTTGATTGTATAGATAGATTGAGCTGTCAATTTCTCTTAATCGTATGTATGACAAGCCTAATACGTTGAGTGCTCTAAACTCAATCTCATCATTTAGCTCATTATAGAGTTTGGCTGCTTTTTGCAAATACGGTTTAGATTTCGCGTATTCTTGAGCTTTGAAATAGCCAACTCCATGGAGAAAGTTACTTGATGCTAAGAGTAAATTTGGATTATTAGACGTCTCTGCAACTATTTCAAGGCTGTCGGCAATGGATAATACTTCTGCGTGTCTATTGTTGGGCAATGCATCACCGTATTGTGTGAATGCTCGGAGCTTTGCTTCATTTGTCTGAGCTTCTCCAATGGCCTGTTTTAAGGATTCAAAATCTGGTCGCTGTGTGAACGCAAAAGTGCTACATACGATCAGTGTTAAATAGATGAATAACTTCATTTATTATCAAGAGTGGTTGGTTGGATTTCAATAATTGATTGTCAATCTTTTGCGGGATGCTCGAAAATAGAACATTCAGATTAAAAAATAGAAACGCATATAACGAAATGAATAAATGTAGCTTCTCAGGTAATTCTCAGGTATGATGAATACGGCTAGTTTTATCTAAGTTTGATTATGATCAAAAAAATGTTGCAACCACTATTCTACATTTGGTACTTACCAATTTTAGTCATCTCTGCATGTACTACTGAGGTAAACTAACCTACACCTATGTATCCGATACCATCTGCGGAGCAGATGAAATGGCATCAGATGGAAATGAATGCTTTCATCCATTTTACCATCAACACCTTTACCGATAAGGAATGGGGATATGGTGACGAGTCTCCCGCACTTTTTAATCCCTCTGAGTTGGACGCGGAGCAATGGGTAAGCGTGTTGAAAGAGGCAGGTTTCAAGGGAGTCATCTTAACCACAAAGCATCATGATGGTTTTTGTCTCTGGCCATCATCCTTTACCGAACATGATATTGCGAACAGTCCATACAAAAATGGTGAAGGAGATATCGTCAAAGAAGTGGCAGATGCTTGTAGGAAATATGGACTGCAGTTTGGAATCTACATGTCTCCATGGGATCGCAATCGATCTGATTATGGTGACAGTACTTATGTAACCTATTACAGAAATCAGCTGCAAGAACTATTCACTAATTACGGAGAAGTTTTCGAAATGTGGTTCGATGGAGCTAATGGGGGTGATGGATATTATGGCGGGGCCAATGAAGTTCGAAAGATAAATCGCGAAGTGTATTATGATTGGCCAAACACCTTGGAATTAGTTGAGTCTATGCAAAAGGAAGTGTTGTTTTTTAGTGATGGAGGTCCTGATTTACGATGGGGTGGAAATGAACAGGCGAGGGCTGGAGAAACGAATTGGAACACCATCACTACAGATACGCTACATGCAGGCAAGTCTGGTATTGAATATTTGTTAAACACAGGTTCTGAAAATGGAGAAAGTTGGGTTCCTCTTGAAGCCAACACTTCTATCCGACCAGGGTGGTTCTATCATCAGAGCGAAGATTCACTCGTTAAGTCACCTGAAAAACTTTTGGATATTTATCTTACCTCTGTTGGTAGAGGATCTACTTTATTGCTAAATATTCCTCCTGATCGTAGAGGTTTGATTCATGAAAATGATGTGACAGTCCTAAAAGAATGGAGGGCACTTCTTGATCAGGAATTTTCAAATGATTTAGCTAAAGAAGCAGCTATTGCCGTAGATTCTTATCGTGGAAATAACTCCAGGTTTGCTCCTGAAAATTTAATAGATAGTGACCCAAATACTTATTGGGCTACTGACGATGAGGTTAGTGCTGGAGAGATCACTCTCGATTTTCATAGTAAAAAACTAATTAAGTACGTTCAGTTGCAAGAGTATATTCAATTAGGTCAGCGGGTTAAAATCTTCTCTGTTGAGGCAAAGGTTAACGGGCATTGGCAATCCATTGCAGAGGGGACTACTATTGGTTACAAGCGAATAGTGAAGGTGGAACCAATTGAAACGTCAGCGTTAAGAGTCCGAATTCTGGATTCTAAAGCATGTCCTGTGCTCAATAATCTATCGGTATATTGAAATACTAAATACTTATAGTTAAATTGACTATAAGTTTCTATGAAATACCCTAAAATGAAAAACAACAGAAGATCTTTCTTATCTAGAGCCGCAGTATTGGGCTTGATGAGTGCATTGCCATTTCAATTAAAATCAAAGCCAAAACCAAAGAAGTTGCCATCCTTGAAAGGTCGCAAAGTGTTGTTTGTTTATGGTGGATGGGATGGACATGAGCCGGTTAAGTACAAAGATTATATGAACGAGTGGTTGACTTCTGAAGGAGCGGAGGTAACCATTTCTGATTCACTCGACTCTTATTTAGATGAGGAGTTGATGGCATCTACTGATTTAGTAGTGCAGATTTATACCATGTCTCAGATTACTGGAGAACAAGAGAAGGCATTAGTTAATGCAGTTAAAGATGGTATGGGAATAGCTGGATGGCATGGTGGGCTGTGTGATGCCTTTAGAAATAATGTAGACTACCAGTATATGACAGGAGGTCAATGGGTGGCTCATCCTGGAGGAGTGATTGATTACACTGTGAGGGTGCTGGAAACAGGAGATGAGGTTACTGCGGGCTTGAATGATTTCCCGATGACAAGTGAGCAATATTACATGCATGTGGATCCTAATGTAAAAGTATTGGCAACCACTCGATTTGGGGGTGATGTGGATAGTTGGATTAATGGGTGTGTAATGCCAGTTACCTGGAAGAAAATTTTTGGTAAAGGAAGAGTGTTCTATACCTCACTGGGTCATAATCTTGATCACTTAACTAGTGAGCCTGCTGCTTTGGAAATGCTTCAGCGCGGGATTAAATGGGCGAGTGCAAGTAAGTATGAGCCAACTGAAAAACTGGTCAACCCAATATACGGTTGAATTAAATAGCTATTCCGATTAAGGTGATATCATCATATTGCATGTTGTCACCTTTCCATTTATTGATTTCTGATAGGTAGTAATGAGCATCAAAGTCCTGCTCATCCTCTATCATTTTTAGAATTCCTTTGCTGCCTAGCTTTTTCTTGTCAGCAGCATCAAACTGATCTGACAATCCATCCGTAAACCCATATATGCCTGTTACTCCTTTCATCGGAAAGGATGTCTTGGCTATCGAGTTTTCAATCTTGTCGTAGGCAATTACCTTTTTTGATTTTAAGTGTTCAATACCATCATCTCTTTTAATGAACGCAGAGATGCCTGTGGTACAGAAAGTAATCATTTCCGTTTTGTTGTTAAAACAGAATAGGCCTATTTCCGCACCAATACCATAGCTATCTGAGCTAGTCTCATTATACTGGTTCAGTTGATTGTAGAAATTGACCAACACTTGATCAATATTGTTCGCATCAAAATCGGAAATCGATTGATTGAGAAGTGAGTTACAAACCATAGAAGTCATAGCTCCCTCCACACTGTGACCTGTACAGTCAATAATCGCTAAAAGTATGTTGTCTCCCTTTCTGGAGTACCAATAAAAGTCACCGCCAACCACATCTTGCTGCTCATGCACAACAAAGAAATTTTTAAACCCTTTTTTGAGGTCTTCCTGTTTAGGTAGGATTAGTTTTTGAATCCTAACAGCATCCATCAATTTTAAGTCACTGTGGGCTTTAGATGTCTTTTCTTCTTGTTCCTCTCTGAGGTTTTTTGTCGTTTTATTATTAGGAGTTTCTAATAACTCAGGCTTTAACGTGTCCAGGTAATTATTCAATAAAGTAGCGTTTACCTTTTTATTATGAATAATCAGCTTTTGTTGGTTGCCAACAGACTTAGCGTACAAATGACTTTGATTGTCAAGTATGACAGATAAGTCATTAAACGCAATCTGGTTTTGATCCAACCATTTTAGCCATTTATGAATATCAGGAGTTATTTCCTTTTGAACACTCTGAAATGGAACAGCAGAATCCAACACATGGACGCTTTCCAGGTCTGGAAAATTTTCTAATATGTTGGATTCTAGTTTGTTCATTGAATGATTTTTAGGTGAAGCTTTTAGCAAGATTCTTCACTTTGATATTGAGTAGTGCTTTATTATAATCTTTAGTCTTATCCAGTGAGAGTACAGCAATCCTCTTGTCCAGTTTTTGAAGAAAATATTCCTGGTTGTCAAGGTCCAGATTCATTTGACTCATGTCATTGAAGCAGTCCATTTCATCCAAATTGGAAATAAGATTTACACAGTCATCGGACTCTAATATTTCAAATTGATGCGTATCAATATTGTAAATATTAATTTCTCTAATGACTCTAAACTCTTGCTTTAAAGATGTTAATTGTTCTTTCACTACTTTTTAGAAGAACTAAAGTTTTGCTTGGATATCTTTTTTCCCCTTCGCCACTACAGCTCTTAATAAGGCTAAATTGGCTTTCTTTTTATCTGCTGCAAGATAAAGCATGTGAGTTCCTTTATCCGTACAGTTAATGAGATGGTACTGTGTGTCTAGAGTTATCAAGACATCATCAATTTTATCT
>CAXEKM010000191.1:0-6536 GCA_963996645.1 uncultured Marinoscillum sp. | reverse complement strand
TTTAGAGCGGTCATTATTTTGGTTAAGTTGATCAAGTCCGAGTAACTCAATCAATGGAATGTCCTTGGTATTTCTACCCTCGTGAAGTGATGGATTATCTATACCTGTTGCATCATCTCGATATTGAATTCTCAATTGGAATCCGTCTTTGGTTACCGCTCTACCATTGGTAATAGGGTAAATGTTTTTCATCATTAAATCCCAGGTAGGAACCTCCACATTCACTCTTGACGGCTTCAACATTTTGAACACAATTACCTGATCATCCCCAAGACCAGAGTAGTCATCCGTCAATTCCCCTACCTGATACACCCGACCATTGTAGGTATATTCATAAGATACTGACAGCACTTCATTATTGGCTAATGGACGAAGCAAAGTGATATACCCTAACTCAGAATTCAATTCATACTCGTTATCATCGAGCTTTCTAGCAGGGCTTATTCTTTCAAAATCTACGGTATTGGTAAACCCAAATTGATTCTCTAGAATCTTAGAGACGTCATTACTGTTTCTGAAACCTCCAGTATTCAAAACATCACTAAATAAGTTATTGGCTGTGTTTTGAGTTGGGTTTCCTGCCTGCTGACCACCTGCAGCGTTTACACGATCAGAGTAAATATGAGAGTTATCCCCCTCACCTAAGTCCATCAAAGCAAGAACTTCTCGAGTAGATTTGGTGTCATTACTTCTGTTAGAAACATACACTTCAATTCGTGTGATGTTAACACCCGATACAATCTGCGGTAAGTTTCTATGCCAATACTCGTAATTATCTCTAAAGAAATGACCTAAGAAAAAGTGTCTGTTGTCGTCATAGTCAGATGCCCTTACAGAGAATTCACTTTGCTGTGCTCCTCCTCCATCTCCAGGAATGGTTAATACATCACTTTTACCTTGCTGCCGTGATACCACTCCAGTTAAGAATAGCTTTCCAAACTGCAACTGCGTCTTCACTCCGAAAAGTGATTGCGCTCCTGTCATCAAACTATTGGTAACTGGCATGCTCACATTACCAATCTCTATTTTCTTAACAATATCTTCCTCGTAACCCGTATACTCTACCTTCAGGTTGTTTTGAAAGTCGAAAGTATTATTGTTATCAAAATTGGCCGTAACCTGAAGTTTCTCCCCAATCTTACCTACCAGGTTTAGAGAGATTTGTTGATTGAAGTTAAAACCACCATTTCGTTGCTGACGCCTGGGGATGGAAGGGTTATCGACTCTTTGGAAACGACCTCCAAAATCGAGGTTAACAAAACCATTTGGCTGAATGTCTACATAACTACCACCAAACAATCTATCAAATACCGGGCTGATATACAGTCGAGGAATCAAGCTTCTGCCACTTACAGCACTTTCACCATCTAACCCTGCAGATTTTTGTTTAAAGTAATCTTTTTGAATTTGCTGATCGTTGTAACGATCATACTCTTCAAAACTCATGGTGGTCACTGGTCGGAAATTCACATCACCAATTCGCTCATATACAGAATAGTTGATCGAAGAATCATATTCAACTTCCAGATCTATAGATGATGGATCCGCTAACTGTAGCGGAGTAGGGCTCATACGATTTGAGAAAGGATCTCCAAACCTATAGGACGGTTCATACGTAGACTTCTTACTAGGTGCGTATGGAGGAATGGTATCCTTCTTTACAGTATCCTGAGGAATTTGCTCTTGCTGAAACTCTAGTGTACCAGCAATCAGACGTTTTTTTGCCTCTAGTTCTGTAGAACAGAAACACAAAAACACCACACTCACAAGCAGCTGTATGTACGACTTCCTCTCCAAGCAAAAAATTAAGTTAGGCCCTCTTCAGTGCTAATTTGATCAGCTCCTCAAGTTTAATTTGCTGCCCATGTTGTTTCAAAATAATGTCGATACTTTTTTCGGCAGCAGGTTTGGCAATTCCCAAAGTTGTCAGAGCGGATAACGCCTCACTTCTTAGAGTATTGTGAGAAGATGGGATTAATTCGCCTGCTTTTTCTAACAGACCTTCTTTTTTCATTTTATCCTTCAACTCCAACACAATTCGTTGAGCTCCTTTCAAACCTATTCCCTTTACTCCCTGAATAGTTTTGACATCATCGATCAATATTGCCTGCTGCAATTCTTCAGGAGATAAAGAAGATAAAATCATCAAGCCTGTACTCGGCCCTACTCCTGAAATACTGATTAAGTCGAGGAATCTTCTCTTCTCAGATTCCTCGGCAAAACCATATAATGTATGCGCATCTTCTTTAATGTGAAGATGCGTGTATATTTTTCCAGCATCAAGATTTTTGATCGCTGAATAAGTAATCAAACTGATTTTAGCTTCGTATCCAATCCCGTTGATATCAACCACAACATAAGTTGGGTCCTTAACAACGAGCTTGCCCTCTAAGTAATTAATCATGCTTTTTGACTCTTTTCTCGCTTTTCGTTTAACTGTGCATCTACCACAGCTATTGCTACCATGTTGAAGATATCACGAACAGTACTTCCCACCTGCAATACGTGGACAGATTTGTTCATTCCCATTAGGATTGGGCCGATTGCCTCAGCACTACCTAACTCCATCAACAACTTATAAGCAATATTACCTGAAGCAAGATCTGGAAAAATAAGCGTATTTGCTGGATTTTTCGCTAATTCACTAAAAGGATAATTTTCTTGAAGCAATTCTTTATTCAAAGCGGTATTGGCTTGTATGTCTCCATCGATCACTAGATCTGGCCATTTTTGCTTAGCTAGTTTCACCGCTTTAGACGCCTTTTCAGGCACCTCACCTCTCGCAGAGCCAAAGTTGGAGTAAGAAAGCATCGCGATTCTTGGCTCCGTATCAAAGAACCTCACTACACGAGAGGTCAATCCAATGATATCTACAAGCTCTTCTGCGCTTGGATTAAGATTAACTGTTGTATCAGAGAAGAAGAAATTACCTTTTGAATTACTGATAATATACATTCCTGCAACTCGATTAACGCCTGGCTCTACTCCAATAATTTGAAGTGCCGGTAAAATCGTTTTGGGATAATCATTTGAAAGACCAGAAATGAATGCATCAGCTTCACCTTTCTCGACCATCATACAACCAAAATGATTTCTACTCCTGGTCATTGACTTACGTGCACTTTTCAAAGTCATGCCTTTACGCTGCCTTTTCTCAAAGAACGCTAGTGCAAACTCCTCGACTTTTTCTTCCTCCATGTATGGATCAATGATCTGACAGTCGTTCAGACCGTCTAATTCATTGTCAGCGATGAGCTTTCGTATTTTAGCAACGTTACCAAGCAAAATCGGAGTGGCCACACCTTCGTCATAAGACATTTGAGCGGCTTTCAAGATATTTACATCATCAGATTCAGCAAAAACAACTCGTTTAGGATGTCTTCTCGCTCTTGTGATAATTCTAGAAATCAATCGCTGATCAATTCCGATTCTTTCTTGAAGCTCTAACTCATACTTAGCCCAGTCCTTGATTTCAATTCTAGCTACTCCTGTCTCAATTGCTGCTTTGGCAACTGCAGGAGAAATCGCAGTAATCAATCGTGGGTCCAATGGTTTTGGAATCAGATATTCCGGACCAAATTTTATGTTATTCTGACCATAAGCCTTCAATACCATTTCTGGCACTGCTTCTTTTGCCAATTCGGCAATCGCTTTTACGGCCGCTAATTTCATTTCTTCGTTGATGGCTGTAGCTCGTACATCCAGAGCACCTCTAAAGATGTAAGGGAAACCTAAAACGTTATTCACCTGATTAGGATGATCAGACCTTCCTGTAGCCATGATGATATCATCACGAGTCTTCATCGCCAAATCATACGCGATCTCAGGATCAGGATTAGATAAGGCAAAAACGATCGGATCTTTAGCCATCTTTTTCAAAGTGGCCGGCTTCAGAATATTTCCAATGGACAATCCCAGGAATACATCCGCACCAACTAATGCATCTTCCAAAGTATCTAACTCTTCTCGATGCGTAGCATAACGAGCCTTTGTCTCATCCAGATTCGTTCTGGATTTCTTCACAACTCCTTTGCTGTCAGTCATGACAACATTTTCAGCCTTGGCTCCTAGAGATACATACAAATCAGTACAAGCGATCGCAGCGGCACCAGCACCACTTACAACGATCGTGATTTCATCAATTTTCTTACCATTGATTTCCAGCGCATTGATCAAAGCCGCAGATGAAATGATCGCAGTACCATGCTGATCATCATGCATCACCGGGATATTCATTTTATCCCTAAGCTCTTGCTCTATCTTGAAGCTCTCTGGTGCTTTGATATCCTCCAAGTTGATACCACCGAAAGTTGGCTCAAGACTTTTTACGATCTCAATGAATTTATCTGGATCAGTTTCATTGATTTCAATATCAAATACGTCAATACCTGCAAATTTCTTGAAAAGAACTCCTTTTCCTTCCATTACGGGCTTAGATGCCTCCGGACCAATATTTCCTAGTCCCAATACCGCAGTACCATTGGAGATTACTCCTACAAGGTTTCCTTTGGCTGTATATCGGTATACTTTCTCTTTATCTTCAGCAATTTCTTTACATGGTTCTGCCACACCTGGAGAATAGGCAAGTGCAAGGTCATGCTGGCTGCTAAGTGGTTTGGTTGGGGTAACTTCTATCTTCCCTGCTGGCTTAACTTCATGGAAGTCTAAGGCCTCTTTCTTTCTTATTTTAGCGCCCATTATAGGTTTAGGTTAGTTCTTGTTTGGGTTATGAAGGGTTAGCCGCCGTGGGCTTATCCAGCTCAAAAGTAGAAAGTATTGCCTCTACTTCTCTTATCAAATGCTTCTTTTTGGTAGCTGGGGAGTAAACATACCCTTCGATGTAATAAATTTTCTGAGTCTCTTCATTGACAAACGTGTAGCTCACATAAGGTCCACCTCCAGAGCTATCACTCACTTTCCATAATCCACGTGATTCTACAGCAAACATTCCTTTGAAAGATACTCTGTTAGTCAAGACAGGAACCTGAGGTTGTCTTTTGATAAAGATCTCTGACTTTTCACCATCTCTTAGGTATTTGGATGTGATAGAATCTCTGTAAACATCCACTTTATTGAATACAGAACGATCATCATAAGTCCCTTCATGAACAAATACATTCCATTCTGATTGTGAGTTTAATTTGCGGATCCAAAGGAAATCTGGTTCATTTTTCGCTATATCATATCCAAACGGCACTTGAATACTATAATCATGAGTTTCTTTGATCGCATCAACTGCCGCTTTCTCTGGCTTTGCTAAGATTTCGTCTCTAGTCCGTTCACGAACAGCAGATGCAAACAGGCTTTTCAATGATGCACGATTGTCTCCAATCTTCTGAGCAAGAGTTGCTTCGTCCTGAGCAAACAAATACAATACGATTTGTCCTTTTGCCCACTCATCACGACGAACAGTGTAGAAAAGCGAACTATCGCGCTGAATCATTTTAAGAGAATTATCGGTGAAGTTCTCTCTGATACTCGCACTTTCTCCTGTTCTGGAGTCCAAAGTCATTACGAAAATCATGTTTTTAGCGTGACGAAAGACATCATTTAATTTTCTTGGATTGACTTTATTCACAGAAAACTCATATTCGTCCTGTGGCAACAAGAGCATGTATTGCTGATATGTTTCTTTCAGCTCATCTCCAATTTCACCAGCCCATTGAGCAGAATCTACAACTAAAATAATTTCGTCATTTTCGCCACGAGCGACAGGCATAAAGTCCTGTTTGATTTTTTCTCCTGTCTTGGTACCGCAGCTAAATAAAGTCAGGGCAAGCAGAAAAACTGCAGGAAGGATGGTTTTCATAGTAATTCGGGTTTTGATCTATTGTAAAGGTTAACAATGATGCTATTATAACCAACGAATTTACTTGGAAGATATGATAAGTTGTTGTCCTGGCTGGATGGTATTGCCTTTTAAATTGTTCATTGACTTCAGTTTCTCAATGGAAACATCTGCCTTTTTAGCAATTTCCCATAAGGTATCACCTGGCTGAACATAGTGAACTTTCTGTCCCGCTTGCGGCACTACGGTATTGACATCTCTTGCAGAGGTAGTTGTATATAAGTCTTTAGTTGAGCTGTTGTAGGTAGGCATTACCCAAATATTGAGATTCTGTCCCACACGGATCATGTTCCCAGAAATATTGTTCCAGGATCTAAGATCTGATACTCTCACATGGTATCGCTGAGCAATAGTGCCCAACACATCACCGCTTCTTACCCGATAAACCTGACGCACACGGCCATACGTGCTTCCAGGAGTGTTTCTAGCTAAATAATCGAGGTGTTCTTTACCAACCTTACCGGCAGTATCATATAAAATACTTCTATTCTGAGCCACGAATGGCTTTAAGTCAGAAGGGATTTTTAATGCAAAATCTTTCGTTCCTTCTGGAATTGCACCTCTTTTGATATTTGGGTTTAAATCCAATAAGTCATCCAAACACACATTCAATTGATTGGCGAAAGTTTGCAGGTGAAAATCTTGACTTTTAATTAGTGTGTCATATGCTGGCAACAAATGGCTACTC
>CAXEKM010000190.1:0-3528 GCA_963996645.1 uncultured Marinoscillum sp. | reverse complement strand
GCCCATCCGTGCCTATTTCTGCTAAAAAAGTACCAGGGGTAAATCGTTTACCCCAGAACCCCGCACTTCCTATTCCTCCACCGAGTGGCTTATCCGATAGGTAATGCTCTAAAATTTTCTCACGCTCTTTTCGTACTACCAAGGATGGATCATCAGCACTCAGAGCTGTTCGCATTCTATTCACCTGATAGTTAGATTGCATGATGGTCGTGTATTTCAAAAAGACAAATGCACTACCAGCCACTAACACTCCGGCTATCACGATCTTGAAGTTTTTGGTCATGATGAAGTATGTAAACCCACCTAATGCAATCACTCCCAAAGCTCCTCGAGTCCCTGAAATCAGCATACCATAAAAAGAAAAAAGACCAATAAACAAATACAACCATCGATATTTCATCTTTCCCGGATATAACCCAATGATCCCAAAAACCACAGCAGTATGTGCCTGGCTGGCACCAAACTGTGCTGCATCACTGAAATAGGAGAATACTCTGAGCTTACCAAAAAGGATGTGCGTACTTGCTGCTCCTGCATTGAGCCACATTTGCTCGGTATGACTAACTCCCAGGATCAACTGTTTAATTCCCCACAAGGTACCAAACGCTGCAAACGCTGCCCAAATAATTAAAAAGGCATGCAAGTGCTTTTGTCCTCGATAAATGTACATGGTGGTGATAGTCAACAATACCGGATAAAAAGAAAGCCCTCTGTTGGCATAGAACCAGGCCTCTTTGCTCTTGGCTAGTGGATTAAACAGCATTAAGCATGTAAAAATCAACCAAACTAAAAGTGAAATGGTCAATCCGTTGACGATGTATTTACTCTCAAACTTTGTGTTAGGATCAAAAATCAACACGACGATCATCAATCCAAGCAATCCATCTACACTCAACCCAAATGGTATTCCTGGCACATACCTACTCAACAAAGAGATTAGAAATCCCATAGCAATAACGATGTGCATGAGCCACTGAGGCTGTTTGAAAGCGAAGATCACAAACAACAAAACTGGTGGAACAACCACCAGTACAATGCCAAGTTTAAAACCTCCTGTAGCAATGAACTTACCCACCAGCACCAAGATGGCCAGCAGCAAGACATAGCGGAAAATCTTGAGTAATAGTTCGGTGTTTACTGTGAAGCCCATTTGCGTTTTAATGAAGCAGTATCAAATGCGAATCGATCTTTCATTTTTAAGAATGGCGTTTCATACCATTTGTATGACACATGAGCCAACCCTACTGAAAGCACAAAGCAAGTGGCATGTATAATCAGGTTGCTCCACATATTTATAGGTAGAGAAAGGTAATTAACCAGTCCAAGAACCAATGCAATCACCAAAGTATGCCACATGTAAATCCCATAGGAGATATTACCCAAATGTAAAAGTGATTTCCGCTCAAGAATAGTGTGTAATTCTGGCCTTTTCACCACATGTATTAACATGATAGTAAAGAATACAGCATCCAGGTATGATTTTAAAACGAAGTGACTACCACTCACTGATGATCCAATCAATAAAACCATTGTGATAACTAGTACCCACTTTTTCAATATAATGGATACGAAACGATCATATTGATAATACAACAGCGCTGCTCCTAAACCTCCCACTGCCATCTGCTCTACCGGGAACAGCGCATAAATTCTTTCTAACTTTAGTAATGCTGGATGAATGTTAACTGATACTCCAATTAGCAACATCCAATGAAGTAATAACTTGATAAATATAAATGCTCCCAAAAACGGAATTATCCTTCCAATAAATCTTCTAATTAGAATTGGCCAAACAGCATAAAACTGTTCCTCGATCCCGACAGACCATAACTGATTAGCTCCCAACAACGTAGGGTGCATGACTCTTAGTAAATTTGGAAGTAAGAAGATCAGACTAAGTAATGCGGTTAACGATATTTCTGAAGGGATATCAAAACCCAGTTTTTTTGACATTGGTGCCAGAAAAAAAGCAATAGCAACGATCAAAAAATACAAAGGCCAGATTCTTAGAATTCTTCTCCAGTAGAACTTACCTAAATTGATCGTTCCAGATTTTTGATGTTCCACCATTAACAAATAGGTGATCAGAAACCCGCTCAATACAAAAAAGAATGATACAGCCTGATGTCCCAGACTATCAATGATTGCATTGCCCCAGGCACTTGATATACCCGACCAAAACTTGTACTGCTCTACATGATGAAAAATCACCATTGAAGCGGCGAAAAATCGGAGTCCGTTTAATCCTGGGAAATACACTTTTGATTTTGCATTCATACTTCGAAAGTGTATGATTTATAAGTATGTATTCAGGCTATTTCGATCAATGGTAAGAATCAAACGATTTTTGGAAAACCTCCAAATTTCATCGTATAAGTACATTTAAACACTCAACCTCACTCTTTTACCAATAATCGAATAAACCCTTCCAGTTATCTATTAACCAAAAGATCCACACAACGCCCCATCTACATTTACATTGAAATCAAACCATAATTACCAGTGAAAAATATTGTTTTACTCCTTTTGACGATAGTCTCATTTGAGCTATCAGCTCAGGACATCACCTCAGGGTTGGTAAAGGAAGAATCCATGTACCAGCAAGAGATTTTGAAGGTGAGTCACGTAATTAACAATCCTGAGCTACTGGATTCTCTTGTACAAAAAGCCTATCGCAACTCTGCGACCATCAAAACATTTGATGAAGCAATGGAACTTTATGATGAAGAATATCTTCAGAAAAAGCGCAACTGGGTTTCTTCTTTCCGTCTAGGTGTCAACCTATTTTCAGCAAGCACATCCTTAAATCAGGATGATCAATCTTTTACCACTTATGGCGTTCTTCCCAATGTAGGGCTTAATCTAACCATCGACCCTGCGCAATTGGTCAATAGAAAAAGCATGATGCGGCAAGCTGAGAACAAAAAGACTCAGACTTTTTTCCAGCAGGAAGATCAGAAGCAAATGTTAAAGGTTCGAATTCTCAACCTATACTATGAATATCTGGCCATGCTGGAATCGATATTGATTCGTCAGCACTCTTTAGATGCACGAAAACAATACCTTCGGGTGTTTGAGATAGACTTTAAAAACGGCAACCGCACACTTGACGAACTACTGGTAATCCAACACCAGGTATACCTCGCTGAAGAAAGCTTAATGAAAGGCCACGTTCAGTCGATGAAAATGAAGAGCGAGATTGAGATACTTTTAGGAGAGCGGTAATCATGTCTTTATTTGACTTCATAAGACTCCTTTACAGAAATGCCTTGATGGTCGTATTTGTGCCGATGGTTCTTGCTTTCACTGTTTTCTATTTCACTAGAAATCAGGACAAAGAATATGCGGCCAGCGCGATGATTTACACAGGTATCGCCTCTGGGTTTAATATTGAATCGGGTGCCGATCAAAAATTAGACTACAAAGCTGTCAACAACGCCTTTGACAACTTGCTCCTGGTGATTGAATCTCGTATTACCATGGAAGAGGTCTCACTTAGATTAATTGCATCACACCTGATATTAGAGG
>CAXEKM010000189.1:0-1502 GCA_963996645.1 uncultured Marinoscillum sp. | reverse complement strand
CGGTTACGGTTGATGGAACTTCTTATACTGAGAGAATTGTTCCAGGTTGGGATGCTGAAGTTGGTTACCGCTTACCAAAGTATCCACAATTAGGAGTGTTTGTGAAAGCCTTTAATTGGGACTACAAAAAGACAGACGATCAAAGTGGTGTAGCGTATGCAGCTACCTGGCAAACAACGCCTCATGTGAATTTAGAGGCTTATTTGTCGACTGAAATATCAGGCCATGGAACAAAAGCTAATACAACGTTGCATGGTACAGATGACTATCAAGTTGGTCTACAAGTGAAGTGGACAGGTCAACCTGTGAAATTTAAAAAGAATAATTTCAAGAAAAACTTGGTCACGCATATGACTCAACCAGTACGACGTCGTTATGATGTCCTTCTAGAGAGAAGCACAGGTGGTTTTAAGAATCGTGCTAAAGGCACTTGAAAAAATATTTACAAATAACCAAAAATTATCTTCAAATTCCATGCCTTCTCAATCATTACTACTTAAATCAATTTTAAAAGCAATCGCAATTTCTGGGATTGGTTTAACAAGTTTTTTTCCTATCTCTCAAGAGACAAAAGCTGAGGACTTTAATATGCAGGCTTGCCCAGAGAGTGGTTCTGCAAATGCCACTCTTGATTACCTGAGTGATACTCTCGATGGAGAATGTCTTCATACGCCACAGCAATATAAATTGACTATCTATGAAATGGGTTTGTGTACATCTGACCCAACATCATCAGCTGTTTTTGATAAAACTAATTGTGTTGAAACTATGCTTTCAACCTCAGGAACTGAAATTGACCTCGCTCCAGGTGACTCAACTTCAAAGACTGCTGCACTACCATCATCAAGCGCAAGACCTGCAGCGGGAAGCTATACACATGCCTATATTCTTCTAGGTAATGGATTCAAAATGAAAGGTGTTTATCAGCTCGCTGATGGAACAACCTATTATTCAAGGTCTTCAACAGATTCTTGGGGTCCGTTTGGCGCAGCAGACAAGACTATTTCAGCAGCAGAAGAGCATACTGATTTGGTAGATAATATGTATTTTGGAGATGATGATGATGGATGGGATGGCGCAATGAGTCCGACAGATATGCCAGGAGGTGGAAAGGTTTCAGCTCTTTTATTGAAAGAATGTAGCGGTCCTACATGTGAAGGAAGTGACGGTCTTGCAACTTCCCAAGGAGAAGTTGCAAGACTCTTAGGTGTTTTTGAAACCAATTCAGGATCACCAGTCGTGATAACTGATTCTACCAATGGTGTAGAAGTTGAATTAGTTGTGAAATCTGATCCTAGTGATCCATCAAGTTCAGGTGGTGGATATTTACTTATCGGTTGGGACGAAGGTAGTGGATTCGATCTTAGAATGTTTGGTTCGGCTCCTTTTAAACCCAAATTTACAACTTTTTAATTCAAGTAGCTTCTTATCTTAACCTCGCAGAATTTGATTCTTGATCTAATCTGCATAGAGTTTTAAAACCTCTGCATTTCTTACCTACT
>CAXEKM010000188.1:0-2723 GCA_963996645.1 uncultured Marinoscillum sp. | reverse complement strand
TTCCCAAAATCCTGAAGGATGTTTTGGACAACCCAGAGTTAAACCCGGCAAGTAAAACACAACTTACTTCACTTCTAAACAATCTGGATAATCAGAGAATAGAACCAATTGAGTTAACTTCTGAAGAATCCGTCTTTTGGCAACCATTTTTTGAAGAGTATACCGGTAAACGATTTGAAGAAGTCCCTTTCTTCTTTCTTGAAATCTACCTCTATCGGCTGATCAATCTAATCATTAGTAGTAATCAAGACTTTATCGACCCATTTGGTCACATCAAACGACAAGATCTGGAGAAGAACACTGCCTTCTTCAAGCAACTGGCTAATGATCGATCCGAGCTTTCTATTGATCAATGCATTCATCTGGCTGTGGAAGGAAATCAAGCAGACCTTAGCCAACTAGCAGGTAGCACGAAAGGCAACCCACTCAGTTATCTTATTGATGATAGTGATCTATTGATCAACCAAATCCCAGAAACTGGAATTCATTTGATTGCTGACAATTCAGGAGTGGAGCTTTTTACGGATTTGTTACTGATTACTAAACTATCAGAGACATGTGAGCAGATAACACTGCACTTAAAACACATGCCATTATTAGTTTCGGATGCGACTCCCAATGATTTGGAGATTCTTCTAGAACACCTTGAACTAATTGGCCTCGCGGATTTTGTCTCTGATATACAGCAGCTTATAGATTCCAATAAGTTGAAAGTGACTAGCCAACCATTCTGGAATGCCCCCACTTTTTATGACGAATTATCCTTTATTGAGAAGCCTACCAATTTGTTAATAACTAAAGGAGACGCTAATTACCGACGTTTTTTCCATGACAAAGTATTTCCCGCTCATTTGTCATTTGAACTTGAGTCCATTGGCTTTGACAAAGTCTTCACCTTACGAACTTTGAAATCTGATATTCAAACAGGCCTTAAAAAAGATCAAGTAGAGGCTCTACAAAATCAAGATCCGGAATGGATGCACAATGGAAAATATGCTGTCATTCAGCAATTGAAATAGACACTGAATTTAATCCAGCACCATCTCTGCTTCCTTTTTCCGGACCAGCCGAATAATCAAATAGATTAGAAGTGATGTCGACAGCCACCCAACGCCAGCTACAATACCAGCGAGTACGTCGCTAGCGAAATGTGCTCCCAGGTAAATGCGACTCCAGCAGATTAGAACTATCAAGACCATAAAGAACGCAGTACTTGAAACCTGAAAAAGACGACTATTGCTCACAGTCCAGATATAGAAGATGACAAAGCCGTAAAAAACAACAGACAGCATTGAGTGACCAGATGGAAAACTAGACAGACTGGCTTCTACCAGCGTATCTAAGGTGGGCCGCTCCCGGGCGAAACCTTCTTTGAGAAAATACATCACCACACTGGCTCCAGTAATAATGGCTACAGATATCAACGGGCTCTTTAGATGATTTCGCTGTTGGTAAATGATAATGGATAGAATGATGAATATGCCTAAAAAAGCATACCAATTACCAAAATTGGTTACAATGTGCATTACAGTGGTCAACGTATCATTTCGCATGGTCAGTGCAAGGGAAGCTGCATCTTTATCCAGCTGGTCAATTTCATTGGCCAGCATATCTCTACTGATATCCACAAATTGAAAAACCATAAATACACTCAACCAACCGAGTAAAAATATGACGATGAGTGTGATCCAGTGCTTTCGCAAGTAGTCCAGGGTGAATTGCATACCAGTCTAACGCTAGTTAAAGCGGATGGTTTGGCAATAAACATAGCTTCAGTCAACCAATTGACAGTAAATGGTGGTTTTGCAACTGAATTTTAATATTTTTGATATACAACCGATTGTCATTATGAAGCAACTAACTACTCTAACATTCATTTTTATTAGCTCATTGTCATATGGTCAGGATGCGACGATTAAAACAGACAAAGCATTCTATGATATGGTAGAAGTTGCGCCTGAATTACCAGATGGTATTTCTTCATATTATGATTACGTAGAGAAGAATTTGAAATACCCAGAGCAATCAAAAAATCAAGGAATTGAAGGTAGAGTCTATATTCAGTTTGTGGTGGATGAGACTGGGAATATCGTTCCAGAATCCGTGAGCACCGTGAAGGGTATCAATGAAGAAATGAATGCAGAAGGTGAGCGACTGATCAAAGAGATGAAAAACTGGATTCCAGGAAGGTTGGTTAAAGATGGTGATCCCGTTAAAGTACGAATGATCTTGCCAGTGAAATTCAGTTTAGCCGTTAACAATTAACTCTTATAATTCGGGACTATCCGCAACCAGCATGCAACTAATTCCCTACCTCTTTATAGCATTTGTCGTGATTGCTTTCCTCTATTTCGTTCCCTTCAATACATGGATAACGGCGACATTTAGTGGAGTGAAAGTAAGCTTAATGGAATTGGTCTGCCTGAGAATTCGCAGAAGTCCGGTTAATCAAATTGTGAATGCAATGATTGTGTGTCAAAAAACGGGTATTCCAATAGAGTTACAACAACTAGAAGTACATGCTATCGCTGGTGGCAATGTAGAATCGGTGGTGAAAACATGCATCAAAGCAAATCAAAAAGGCATTCATGCCAATTTTAGAGAAATATGTGCCTGGGATCTTGCAGGTTGGAATATGGATGACATGTTAAGAAACAAAGCCAACTCTGAGGAAAGCCAAAATCTCAAAATTGACATCTTAAACAAGGTAGATAGCCTGTCGG
>CAXEKM010000187.1:0-6479 GCA_963996645.1 uncultured Marinoscillum sp. | reverse complement strand
TTGCATGGCATTGATGTGGCTTTTTAGTCTTCATGCGCAAGAAACTTATTCATTGGCTGAGTGTATTGAATATACACTGAAGAATCATCCCTCAATGGGAGTTTATGAAAACAATGAGCGAATTGCAAGAGCGCAAACTACGCAGAGTATAGCTGGCTACTTACCACAGGTAAATGGATCGGCCAATTTCACAGATAATTTGAAACTCCAGACCACCGTATTACCAGCGGGAATCTTTGGGCCTCAACCAGCTGAAGTTCAATTTGGAACCCAATACAATACGGTGGTAGGAGTGGATTTTAGCCAAACCATCTACGATCAATCTAAGATCATCGGGATTAAAGCAGGCAAGCCGTATGAGGCAATGACTCAATTGCAGCAAGAGCTAAACAAGGAATCATTGATGTACAACACGGCAATTGCCTATTTTCAGGTGCTCATTTTGAGGGAGCAGCGATCTATTTTGGAGTCCAACCAAAATAAGTTTGAAGAGCTGGTAGCAACCTTATCTACCCAACAAAAACAAGGTGTGATCATGAGTAAAGAAGTTGATCGCGCAAAGGTTAGTTTGAATACTACCAATTATCAGTTAGAAGATGTAGTTCGTAAGGAGCAGTTGTCAGTAAACACCTTAAAGAATACCATGGGAATGTCGCTGGACCATCCTTTGACTATTCGTGAAGATCTGGACTATGAGTCATTTTCAAGTTTTCCAATGAATAATGAGCTTGCATTAGAGTATCTAACATCGTTTAAGATAAATAAACAACAGATTGCTCTACAGGAGATCAATGTGAAGATGCAACGGGCGAAGTATCTACCTACATTGAATTTTGTTGGTAAATATGCCTACCAATCCCTAAACAATGACTTTAGCCAGGCTTTCACTGATTGGAACAACTTTTCGTACATAGGTCTTGGTCTAAAAGTGCCCATATTTAGTGGCTTAGGTCGCTATAGCAAATTGCGCGAGGAGCAATTGATACTCGAGAATGATCGAAGCAACTTTCTATTGAATCAACGAAACATGCAGCTCAATTTTGAAAATGCGTCTGTCTCAGTTGGTACGGCCTATACATCTTTTAAGAGCAATTGGGACAACCTCAATCTAGCTGAAGACCTACTGGAAGTAACAGAATACCAATACAAACAAGGTGCTGTTGGATTAACTGATTTTCTCAATGACGATACGGCTTATAAAAATGCTCAAAGCAACTACATCAACAGCTTGTACAATTTGATGATTAGTCAACTGAATTATCAAAAAGCACAAGGCACATTAACTGAATTCATCGATACACTTAAGTAACGTATTACACATGAAAAAATATATCATTTCTGCAGTGGTCATCGTCCTCTTGATGGTGGCTACAACCATTCAGCTTATTGGAAACAAAAGGGAACTGGACGAGGCGAAGGTGCCTGTAGATCGCACCAAAATACCCGTTGCAGTAAAAGTTGCGACTGTAGAGAAATCCAAATTATCAATTGCTGTAAACTATCCGGCAGTGGTTCAACCAATCGAGGATGCCAGGGTTTTTACACAAGCCAGTGGTATGGTGGAGCGACTTTACATTGAGTTGGGTACTCGGGTTAAAGAAGGTCAGGTTATTGGACAATTGGATGCTGATGTGCTGAAAATCAATTTAAGAGATGCACAATTAGCTTTCACTAAGTCGCTTGATGATTACAATCGAGTAAAGGACCTCTGTGATCACAATGCAGCATCTAAAGTGGATATGCTCAATGCCAAGTATAGTCATGATAAGATAGATAATCAAATCAGATTGTTGGAAAAACAAATAGAGAACACGTCCATCAAAGCACCAATCAGTGGAGTAGTACATGCTAAAATGGTGAAGGAAGGCGAATTTGTTAATCCAGGGACTCCTATTGCCTTTATCTCTAATGTGTTTACCCTTAAGGCTACAGTTTATGTTAACCAGGAACTGGTATATCAATTGACAGAAGGAAATCAGGCGAAAATCACTACGCCTATATTTCCTGAAAAAGTATTCGAAGGTAAAATTGAATTCATCAGTCCGGTGGCAGATGCACATCACAACTATCAGGTCGACTTGCTTCTAGAAACCAACGACCATCGATTAAGAGGAGGGGCAGATGTTAAAGTTTCTTTTCAGACTTTTTCTGCTGAGGAGATGCTTCAAATTCCATTGTCAGCCCTGGTTACTGATGCCGAAGAGCCCTATGTTTTTCTTGTTGAAGGAGGAAAGGTTGTGATGAGAACAGTGGAAACCAGTCTGGTAAAAGGTGATGATGTGGAGATCATAAAGGGTTTGTCTGAAGGCGATCACATTGTGACAACTGGTCAGATCAACTTGAGAGAGGGAAGTATTGTGAACATAATCGACTAATCTGCCATGTCATTAACTGAAATTTCGATTAATCGACCTTTATTAATCTGTACAGTATTTGTAGGGTTGATCTTGTTTGGAATCATTGGATATACGAATCTGAATTATAACCTGCTTCCCTCTTTTGATACAGGAAATCTAAGTGTTCAAACGGTTCTGCCTGGTGCATCTCCTCAGGAGATTGAAAGTAAGGTGACTAAGCCCATTGAAGAGGTGATTAGTACAGTGGAAGGCATTGATATCATGACTTCCAGCTCTTTACAAAACGTCTCGGTGATACAGCTTGTGCTGAAGTCGGGAGTGGATGATAAAGCTGCTCAACAAGATGTGGAGCGAAAGATCGCACAGATCAAATCAACACTTCCAGTGGATATACAAGAGCCTGTTGTTAATCGGTTCAGCACGGATGATTTTGCAATTTTGAATATCTCTGTTACTGGTACAGTTTCAGATCAGGAGCTTTATGAGTTGATAGATAAAGAGGTGAAACCCAATCTAAGCAATGTGATGGGAGTGGGTGATATTAATGTAATTGGTGGTCAACAGCGAGAGGTGAAAGTGTTATTGAATAATGATAAACTACGGGCTTACAAACTTTCACCAAAGCAAGTATATCAGGTCATAGCGGGTAATACAGCATCGGTTCCGGGTGGTAACGTCGTTAATGATCAGCAAAACTTATCCATTACTATGGATGCAGATTACTCTAGTGTTGCATTGCTTAAGGACCTGGTTATTCGGGATAATGGCATGGGTAGTCGAATCATGTTAACTGATGTGGCGACGATAAGTGATTCTCAGGAAAAGATCACTACGCTCAATAGAATCAACGGAAAATCTGCTATTGGTTTGCAGGTGTTTAAGACAGGTGACGCCAATGCTGTGGAGGTGAGTAAATCAGTGAAAGAGCGGTTGGTAGAGCTTAAAGATCAACATCAGGATATTGGATTAGACTATGTGGTGGCATTGGATCAATCTACCTATACCTTACATTCAGCGGATGCAGTGATGGAAGATTTGTTTCTTGCTATCTTGATTGTAGGGGTGGTGATGCTGTTATTTCTTCATAGCCTACGAAGTTCCGTCTTTGTATTAGTTGCTATCCCATCCGCCATGATTCCCACGTTTATTGCGATGAGTCTGTTGGGCTTTTCACTCAACCTGATGACTTTACTTGCACTGTCACTAGTTGTTGGAATTTTGGTGGATGATAGCATTGTAGTGTTAGAAAACATCTTCCGACATCTGGAAATGGGCAAGGACAAGCGTACTGCTTCTCTAGAGGGGAGAAATGAGATAGGATTCACAGCAGTTGCCATCACTTTGGTTGATGTGGTGGTCTTTTTCCCGATGGCATTTGCTGGTGGACTGATTGGTAACGTATTAAAAGAGTTTGCCCTGGTGGTAGTAATCTCCACCATGATGAGTTTGTTGGTGGCGTTTACACTCACTCCAATGATGGCTTCCCGATTTGTAAAATTGGAGCATCTCACTAAATCTACTCTTTGGGGGCGGATGATGTTAGGGTTTGAAGGCGGAATTAATCAAATGAAGGCTGTTTATGGTCGGTTGTTGCATTGGACCCTTTATCATAAGCGATATTTTTTCATATTGGTGGTAATACTTATGATAGGGTCCCTTGCTTTGATTCCAACGGGTTTTATTGGAGCCTCCTTTGCAGGAAATGGAGATCGTGGAGAATTGACCATTCAGTTGGAAACGGCCACTGAAACTCCCATCAGAGAAACAAACTTGATCGTACGAGAAGCGGAGCAAAGAATACTAGCCTTTCCAGAGGTGAAAACGGTTTACACACTTGTTGGAACACAAACAGGTGCGAAAGGAAAAACCGAGAATATAGCTGAGCTATCCATTGCCATGATTGATAAAAATGAACGGGAAATTTCTGCGGATGCGTTTGGGGTGTTGGCCCGAAATGAAATAGAGAAAATTCCTGGAGTGCAGGTTACGGTCATCCCAACAGGAATCACAGGTAATGTGAATTCACCTATTCAAATTGTGATATCAGGAACGGATAAGGAAGAAGTCTATCAATCAGCAAGTAAGGTTAAAAGTGTAGTCGAAAATACCGCAGGATCGGATTATGTACGATTCAGCACCAAAGGAACCACTAGCCAGGTTGAAGTAACTCCAGACCGTGATAAAATTGCCTTACTTGGTCTTTCGCTCACCGATGTAGCTCAGTCCATTCAGTTGGCATTTAATGGGAATGATAACATTGACTTTATGGATGGTGATGATTCATATAACCTTCGGGTAGAGTTGGATCCTGCAGACAAACAAAGCATCGAAGATATCAAACAGCTTGCAGTGATTAATCGCAATGGTCAATTGATCCAATTGGGGCAAGTCGCTACAGTTAAAGAAGTCACTGGTCAGTACATCATTCAGCGTACCAACAGGCAAAGTTCTGTTACAGTGACTTCATCTGTTGTAGGAAGACCATCTGGCGATGTGGTGAAGGATATTCAGAAGAAGGTTGATGCATTGGACCTGCCTACGGGGATTGAAGTAGATTTTCAGGGTGAAGCCAAAAACCAGCGTGAGTCTTTTCAAAGTCTGGCTTATTCATTGATTATCGCACTGGTGTTGGTTTACATGGTCATGGTGAGTTTGTATGAGAGTTTGGTATATCCTTTTGTGGTCATCTTTTCCGTACCAGTAGCGATTATTGGAGCCCTTTTGGCCTTGGCACTTACGATGAATCAATTGACGATCTTCAGTATCATTGGGATGATCATGTTGCTTGGTTTAGTTACCAAGAATGGTATTTTGATTGTCGACTTTGCAAACGAACTGAAGGCCAAAGGTATGCCTGTTGTGGAGGCATTGGTTGAAGCTGGACGTGAGCGATTGAGACCAATTTTGATGACCACTTTTTCTATGGTTTTGGGGATGATTCCTTTGGCCATTTCGCACAGCGCAGGATCAGAGTTTAAGAATGGAATGGCCTGGGTCTTGATTGGTGGAATGACAAGTTCATTTTTGTTCACGTTGTTTTTAGTTCCTTCCGTGTATTTAGTGATGGAAAAGCTTATTGAAAGATTCGGTCGAAAGTCGAAACAAACCGCTCAACCACAAGTGATATGAGATACATGAATTTATTAAGCTTGTTATTGCTGCAGTGTTTTTCAAACCTCAATGCTCAGGAATTGAAACTTGCAGGTATTGAATATGCCAACTACCCGAAAGTGAGCTTGAGAGATGATGCCGATGGGTTTGAGGCTTCTTTTCAGGAATTTGGAGGGTTTATAGGAATCCCAATTGTATTGATGGATAAGCAACTCATTTTAGTGAATGGATTGAGTTATGGAATGGTTCGGAGTACCATAGAGAACCCACAGCAAGGGATTGAATCCACTCAAACATATCACCGCATTTCTTATTCCATGGTGAGTATTGTCAGAGTGACCGATCAGTGGACGTTGATGACACGTTTGGCTCCAACTCTGGCATCGGACTTTGATCAGCCCATGAGTGAAGATGATTTTATGATGCTAGGGTCGGTAACAGCTACCAAAAAGTTAAATGAGCGAACTCGAATTGGAGGAGGAGTGGTCTATACTACTCGGTTAGGGAGACCGCTGTTGCTACCGATGTTTCAATATGCCTACAAGACTGAAAAACATCGATTTACTATGTTTTTGCCGGCCTTTATTAGATATAGCTATTTGGTTGGGAAGACGGATCGGTGGACTCTGGGAATCCGAATAACTCCTAATGGAGCCAATTTTAATGCCTATCAGGATCGTTTTGCACAGATAGAAGTAGATAAGTTGAATTACGTGCGAATCAATATTGGACCAGAGGTGACTTGTCGATTGACTGAGCTACTGCAACTAGAATTCGCTGGGGGACTCAGTACCAAGCGGATGTATAAGTATTTTGATTATCAGGGAGATGGCTATGATTACAACTCCAATAGTGGGGTGTTTTTCAAGTTGGGGCTAACGGTAGTTCCCTCTTCTCTTAGAAAGGATTAATACCAATAACTACTAAACATTAAGATAAAATGGTGAGGGTTGGCAGTTTAGGGCTATTTGTCAGTTTAGAAGGTAGATTATTCAAGAGTCTATTTACTAC
>CAXEKM010000186.1:0-2269 GCA_963996645.1 uncultured Marinoscillum sp. | reverse complement strand
CTTTTCATTTTTGTATGAGTCCGTCACAGAAGTGATTACTCCAAACATCATAAAATCGGCACCAAGCTCTCTACCCCATTTGGATTGTGTCTCTGGAGAAGCAAACTCATTTTGATCAGCGCGCTCTTCTCTTAACTTTTCTCTAAATACAGAATTTTGCACCACTCGAACCATTCCTGAATTGATAAATTCACGTTCTACATCTTTGATGAATGTTTCTGGCTCAATGTGTTCAGTAGTCTTATTTTGGATCATCCCGACTATGACGACAGGCTTCTTCCCCGTTCCTTGAAAGAATTCCTCTCTCCATGGTCTGCTCAGCACATCGTTGATCATTTCTTCCGCTACCAGTTTAGAATCGGTATCGTTCCATCTTCCGCTTAAGTCAATTTGTTGATCTGGGCTTACTCTTGTTACTGTTCTGTTGGCACAAGATGATACAAGTGCTATAGCTACTACAATTAGGAAGGAATTTGTAAATTTTCTCATTGTTAAATCAAGGTTTGATAATGTTTTCCCACAGATGTAGACGAATTTATTCGCCTAAAGTTCTGCTGAAATCTTAATATTCAAAAACCTTGCCGATAATGAGTTTGGAATGGCAAATTGATTACCATAAACATCCTCAATCCAGGTATAAGACAAGGTATTGTCTGCAGCTAAGGCATTTAGCACTTCAGCTCGAATCCAGATGTGCGAGAAAAAATTATTTACACGCATATCAAATTTCTTACTCAGACCAAGATCAGCTCTGTAATATTCATCACCTGAATAGGCATTTCTGTATCTCGCATTGTTTGGAGGGCTAAAAGGATATCCCGAACCGAAGACCAAATTCAAATACACTCGTAAGGTTGGATCTCTCGGCATGTGATCTTCAAAATAAGCTGCAATATTGATTCGCTGATCCATCGGGCGACGAACCTCACCTATATCTTTTACTTCTTGTCTGACGATTAAAGACTGATTAGCTGGACTGTTGGATACTTCATTACCGTCTGAATCAAAATAAGCTATGTAATTGTCTCCAATGATATCTTCTTTGGTTTGAAGAAATCCCACACTAAACCAGGATTGAGTCCCTTTCACAAACTCACCATTGACTCTAAAGTCCATACCTTGTGCAAAACCATTGCCTTTTTGATCTGGATAGTAACGTAGCCGAACATTGTCAATATCATAAGGAATGATATCATACAATTGCTTTCTATACATATCTGAAGTAAATAGGAATGGTCTTCCCCACATGTAGAACAATCTGGTAGTGCCCAAGATGAAATGCAATGAACGTTGTGCTTGCACATTGTTAGCCAACGTACCATCATAGGCTCTTAACTCTCTGTAAAAAGGTGGCTGCTGATATAATCCCACTGAAAACTTAAAGGTGGTAATATTCTTCCACTTCGGTGCTAACCGATAGGAGACTCTAGGACTGATTAGCAACTGCTCATTGTAATCCCATAAAGTTGCTCTTACGCCTGCATTGATTGCATGTACAGAGTCTTTCCATAAATGAGTGGTTTGGACATAGGAATAATATTGATTGGCATTCAAAGCCAGGTCATTAAAAATGGAACTCTTCATCTGAATGTAATCCGATGAGTCTACATAGCTGTATTCGTTGATCTGGTCTTGAATATCTTGAATTGCGATCCCAACTCCGCCTTCAATCACACTGTTTTCATTTAACAAATATTCCCATCTAGATTCAGCCGTGTACAAATCAGCATTCAAACTATTTCGACCATATTCATAATTGGTACCAATACCTCGTTCTACCACGCACTGATCAAAGGAAGATGATGTTGGGTTGGTATTAACATCACATAGACGGTACGCTCCTTCTACATCGAACTGCTCCTTTTCATAAGTAAACAAGGATGACCCAATAAAATGAGTTCTCAATCGTGTATTGAAACGATGAGTTAAACGAAAACCTAACTGATAGGTATCATATCGCATGATTTCACTTCCTTCAAATGCCGTTTGCAAGCGGAAGTTCCTTTGCACTGAACCGAACTCAGTGGTTTGAGAAACTGGTTCCGTATAGTATCTATTACGACCATAAGAGGCAAGAATATTGAGTTTGGTTTTATTCAGGTAAACCGATCGATCTTTGGTCAAATCAAACGTAAGAAAAGCCTGCACATCTGTGTAAGTAGGAAAATACTGTCCTTTAGTTTCCAAAGTATTCAATAAATACCTTGAGTCTCGATGACGTGCACCGATGAGATAAGAAACCTTGTCGGTGCTACCTCCTGTGTAGGCG
>CAXEKM010000185.1:0-3260 GCA_963996645.1 uncultured Marinoscillum sp. | reverse complement strand
TCATAATACCAAAAATCAGGACTATGCGCTCACAGAGGAATTGCTAGGAGATTTATCCTTGCGGATCGGGCAGTTTGAAAAGGCAAAACTTTATTTCCTGGAAGCTCAAAAAATTCTTAACGACTACACAGGCACTTTTTCTGATGAGAATGTGGAGGCCCTTGTGCGAATAGGTCAGTTTGCAGAGATGGTTGGAGATTACAATCATGCACATGACTATTTTGATTCTGCATTATACATCAGCGAAAGAATACACGCTGATAGAAGTCCAGATTTTGCCAATGTGGCGAATCACATTGGGCGGATCTATGTGAAAAATGGAGACCTTACGAATGCTGAAAAGTATTTATTGCAAGCAAATGGGATTTACTTAAAATTAGGAGATGAGTATGCGCTGCAGTACATAGAGTCTCTGGAAAACCTGGCGATCTTGTATCAAAACAAAGGAGACTTTACCCAATCAGAGAAACTCCTGCTTAGCATTGAAAAAGAGAAAAGAGAACTCTCCAATATTTCAGAAGAGTTGCTACTCGAGACGCTCAATGACCTGGGAATTTTATACCATGAGCTAAATAATATCGCTAGAGCAAAAACCTACTTTGAAGAAGTATACGGGATTAGTAAGGAGCACTTAGGCAAAGACCATAAATACTATGCTACTGCAATCAACAATTTAGCAGCGATAGCTAAGGAGGAAGGAGAGTTAGCAGCTGCGGAGCGATTACTCATTGAGGCAACGGAGATTTTCGAGAGAATTTACGGTATGGATCATCCCAAGTATGCAAATGCTTTGAATAATCTGGCGAGTGTGGAGCGTGAAATGGGAGAATACATTTCCGCTGAATCACATTATCAAAAAGTTTTAAAAATAGATCGCATTATTTATGGGGAGAACCACCCTGAGTATGCGACTACTTTAACGAACCTGGGCATCCTGTATTCCGCCATGGGGCGTGCTTCAGGAGCGGGGATTTGCTATTCTCAAGCATTAGAAATTCGACGAAACACCTTAGGCAAAAACCATCCTTCTTACGGGAAATCTCTGGAGAATATGGGGATGTATTATTACTCACTTGGCCGGTTGGTGAAAGCAGAAGAGTTTTTGCGAGAAGCAATAGATATTCAATTAGAGCAAGTAAAATCTATTTTTCCCGGGTTTACTCAAGCTGAAAGATCGCGATTTTATGCAACCATCAAGGCTGATATGGAGCGCTACACGTTCATTGTCAGTAAGATGCTAGATGAATATCCAGACTTGATTCAAAATATTCTGGATTATCAGATTGCCACCAAAGGGATTTTGTTCTCATCTTCAGAGAAGGTTCATAACATGATCCTGAATAGTGCAGATGAGAAACTGATAAAAGAATACAATGAATGGTCAGATGCAACCCTGAGACTTGCAGGTCTTTACCAGCTTGGAGAAGATAAGTTAAGAACATATGGTATTGATCTGGCTAAAGCTGAAGAGGCCGTCGAGCGAATGGAAAAATCGCTCATGTTTAAATCTTCAGAGTTTGCCAATTTGTTCGTGTCTGATGAGGTCAACTGGCGTGCAATCAGAAGAACCTTGAAAGAGGATCAAGCGGTAGTCGAAATTGTTCGTTTTAGAGAGTTTGCTAGTCAGCAATCAGAAGAGGCGGAGATTTTTGGTTTTACTGACAAAGTGCACTATTTGTACATCATTGTGAAACCAGAATCTTATGTCAATCCAGAATATGTTTTGGTAGAAAATGGTGCTGCCCTTGAAGTAAAGGGTTTTTCTCTCTATAAGTATTCTGTCAAATACGAATATGATTTACGAACTTCCTATATCAATTATTGGCAGCCTGTTGATGAGAAGTTAGAGGGTATAAAACATCTGTTCGTTTCTCCCGATGGCGTGTACTTTAAGATGAATCTGAATCTGTTAAAGATTCCGAAAAAGGATTATGTGATGGATAAGTATTACGTGTCCTACCTCACAAGCACTAGAGATTTATACATGAATCGTAATAGCACAGCGAGTGATAAACACACAGCTGTACTAATGGGAAATCCTGCATTCGGTTCTGCTATGGGCATGCCATTGTCCTTGCAAAATCTCCCAGGAGCTGAACTGGAAGTGCAGGAAATCGCATCACAACTAACCACCAACGGATGGCAAGTCAACATTTCTAAAAATGCGGAAGCATCTGAGTCGAGATTGAAAACCGCCAATAATCCATCTGTATTGCACATTGCAACACATGGCTACTTCACAGATACGGATCCTGTTTTGAGTAAAATCACACCTGGATATGATCCGATGTTTAAGTCTGGGTTGTTTTTGTCAGGAGCTTTGACTTCCTATAAAATGTATGATCAAGGCAAGTTTCAGGATGCTTCAAACGATGGTATTTTGAGTGCATACGAGGCTGCCAATTTGCATCTTCAAAATACTCGGTTAGTGGTGCTTTCTGCATGTGAAACAGCACTGGGAGATATCGAATCAGGAGAAGGGGTTTATGGATTGCAGAGAGCCATGATGGTAGCTGGAGCAAAGAATTTAATTACAAGTATGACCAAAGTGGACGATGAAGCCACTCAATACTTGATGTCACTCTTTTATCAAGAGTTTATAAAAACCAATGATGTAACGCATTCACTCGAATGGGCACAAGTTAAGCTCAGAGAAAAATATCCTGATCCGAGGATTTGGGGTGCGTTTTTACTTACAGGAACAGGGTAGTTATGCATAATATATTAACAGTCATTTTTTTGGTATGTCTCATGCCTTTATTCTCAATCGGGCAAGATTTGAGTAAATCACTTGTCTTCCGTGAAGGGGATAAATTATTTGAAAGTGGTCAATACGTTAAAGCCATGCGCTTTTACAAAGATGTATTGGATCAGGAACCAGGGCATTTAGGTGCTTTATTCCAAATGGGTGAGTGTTATCGACTCACGTTTGATTATGAGAGTGCCTTATTCTACTATGAAAAGGTGTCTAAAGAAGACGATAGCCGTTTTCCATTGGCTAAGTTTTACTATGCTGAAATGCTCAAGCATGAAGGTGAGTTTAACTGGGCGGTACAGGCATTTGAAGAATTTATGGATCACTTGAAAGAAATTGGTCTTCATGAAGATGAGCGATATCGACGTTACTACAAGCAAGGTAGGGTAGAAAAGGAAGGTTGTATTCTCGCACTAAATGATCTGACCAACCCCAAGCCAGATCACAATTTTGAGAGATGCAGTGATGATATCAATACAGAATACATGGATTTTGCGGCTTTCGC
>CAXEKM010000184.1:0-3447 GCA_963996645.1 uncultured Marinoscillum sp. | reverse complement strand
CCACATGTGCCCGAAGTACCCAAAGGCTGGAGACCGGAATTCTTTCGTAGAAAAAACTCGAAGTAATACATTCGGGTCAAATTTGGATGCCGTCTGACGATGCGGACCATCTCCCATAAAAACGATCAATAGTCCTCCTGCTAAGGCCAACCCTGAAGTGATCATTAAGACTCCTTGCCAGGATAAATTGAGATGGAAACCTTTTAAGACATGTGGGAAAGCAGTGCCGAGTACCAGAGCGCCAACAAGGAAGCCTAGCGATTTACCCAAGCCTTTATAGTAATAGTCAGATGCAATTTTCATTCCCACAGGGTAAATGCCCGCTAAACAGATTCCAACAATAAATCGAAAACTCAAAATTGAATACAGATTGTTGAAAGGAAATAATATCGCCAGATTGAAGAGCGCACCAATGACCGCAGAGACGAAAAATACCTTAGAAGGTGCAAATCGATCAGAAATAGTCAAAATCGCGAAAAGCAGGGTGCCAATGATGAACCCAAACTGCACAGAGGAGGTCAAATAACCAAGTGCTGTTTGGGGAAGACTGAAAGCCAAAGTGAGATCACTCAGTATGGCATTGCCAGCAAACCAGAGAGAGGTACAGCCGAACTGACTGAAGACAATAATGGGCAAAACATGTCGGGCGATCTGATCATTTTGGGATTGCATTCGGGAAAGATACTAAGCTGTTCTTTATCTTGTCGCTTAACTAGAATAATCCATGCAATTTCTTCTATTAATTGGTTTAATTGTACTCGGCTTTACACTTGGGCGACTTGGTTGGCTTCAACAGCGACAGGTTGGTTGGGGTAATAAGTACATTATTTATATCGCTCTTCCTGTAGTAGCTCTTGCCAAAATCCCTACTTTGGAAGTTGATCCGGACTTGAGCTTATTTGTGGTCACTCCAATAGCTCTTTTTATTGGGTCACTTGTGATGTTTCAGCTGATTTTCAGAAAGTTTCTAGTGCCTGAACAGCGGTTGGTATTGTCACTTACTTCCGGCTTGGGAAACACTTCATTTGTTGGCTTTCCGTTGATTATCTACTACTTCGGTTCTGATTATTTGCCTTATGGTGCGCTGTATGATCAAACTACTTTTCTGCTCATGGCCAGCTTTGGTCAGGCCATGATTGTGAAGAGAGAAGGACTGGATGGTTTCGTTCATACGCTTAAGAAAGTGCTTACTTTTCCCGTTTTTGTGGTCATTGTGATAGCATTTATGATACCTTCAGATCTTTTTGGTGAACCTGTATTGATGGTTTTTGATTGGGTAATTCAAAGTCTGACCATAGTGGCGATGATCATCGTAGGGTTTTTAATTGCCAAATACGTGACCTTCCCATTTCCACGTCTGGTATGGTTGGGACTTGGGTATAAGCTGATGCTGGCTCCAGCAATCGTTTTTTTAGTTATGAAGGTGATCAATATGCCACAAGATCTTGAGCAGGTTAATGTGCTGGAAACCGCGATGGCACCACAGACTTCTATTTGCTTGATGTTACTCGAACATGATAAATTACCTCCATTGGTTAGTCAAATTTTGTGTTGGGGAGTGGTGCTATCACTGGGAGTGTCCTTTTTATGGATGACGGTATAAAGAAAAAGCCTAAGAAAGCTCATTCCTGAAAACAAGAATGAGCTTTTAGGCCGCCGTAGAAAGTATCTATTAACATATTAGTTAATGATGCCGCAATATCAATTTGAATTCTGTAGAAAATCTGGAGAAAGTTCAGAATCACCAGGAAAGCATTAATTCATGCTGTTCTTTTTGGTGCTTGTAGGTGATTTTCATTTGATTATGCTCACAGATTCGCTGAATCAATGATAATCCCAACCCTGTAGATTCTCTATTGTCTGTATTTCGTTTGAAGCGTTCGAAAAGCTCCTCTGGAGGAACGATCAGCGTATTTCCTGAATTTGAAATAGTTAACCTGTTCTTTTCTAATTGAACCTTGATCCAGCCATTTTCCACATTGTGTTTGATGGCATTGCTCAGCAGGTTATTAATCAATATGTGAGCCAGATCCTGGTTAATCATCACTTTAGGTGAAGCAAGAAATTGTTTCTCCAACTTGATGTTTTTGATCTCCATCAGCTCCTCAAAAGTTTGAAGTTTAGTTTCTAAAAACTCTTTTAGGCAAAACTCTTGAGCCTCCACATATTGATTGTTCTCGATTTTAGTCAGAAGTGATAGGCCATCTTTCAAACGAGAAAGTCTGGTAGCCGCTTCATAGATTTTACTCACCTCATTCAATTGATCTTCTTGCAAAGGTTCCTGAAGCAGCATCTCCGCTTTGTTCTTGATGATGGCAAGTGGAGTTTGAATTTCATGGGAGGTGTTCTCTGTGTATTCCTTCAGGTTTTTATAGTCGCGAATACTTTTTGAGATCATTTCCTCCAATACGTCCCCCAGTTGATTAAACTCCTCCACATCTGAGTCTTCCATGGATAAAGGTACAGGATGTGATATCTTAAAATTCTGGAGCTGCAAAATGATGTGATGAAATGGAGACCAAAGTTTTTGGAAGATTAGTCTGTTGAGTAAACCTAACGATAGCATCAGGATGAGAGCCAAACCAATCATAATTTCAGTAACACCCTGAATCAAATCTAAGTTGGGTAGGAGAGACTTGGAAATGGAGATGATGTAGTGCTTTCCGTTGATTTGATCAGAGAACGTGAGCATACGAAAGGGAAGTTCCTTTTTCTCATACTGATCATACATGATCGTATCCTTGAGTGTAGGAGAGAGCTTTGGATCTGTTGGGGATTCTTCCAGTTCGATGACATCTCCGATATTTAAATAATATGTTCTTTGAAGGTTTTCAAAGTTTCGGAGTTCATAAACTAATTGCGCTTGCTCAGCATATAGTTTTTCGTTGAACTCGTGATTGATGATGGATTTTAGTACGTAATAAGCTCCCAGACTACCAATAGTAAATACCAACACCAAAGTGATGAGGTAATATCGGTTAGCAATGTCTAGTAATTTCAATTTTTGGTGAATTTGTAGCCTACTCCATACACAGTTTGTACATAGTCCTCACCACCCTTTTCCTGAATCTTTTTTCTCAGGTTTTTTAGGTGAGAATAGATGAAATCAAATGAATCTGCCATGTCCATATCATCTCCCCAAAGGTGTTCGGCGATGGATTCTTTAGTCACCACACGATTTTGATTACTTATGAAGAATACTAGTAAGTCAAACTCCTTTTTAGTCAGGGTCAGGCTCTGGTCATTGACTGTAACCGTTCGGTCGTAAGGGCTGACACATATTTCATTGAACACAATTTCGTTTTGCGCATCAAAACTTCTTCTGCGTATCAGAGCTCGGATTCTTGCATTTAATTCAGCCAGGTCGAACGGTTTAGTGATGTAGTCATCCGCACCAATGTCCAATCCTTTAATACGATCTTCAATCGCATTTTTTGCTGAAATGAT
>CAXEKM010000183.1:0-12946 GCA_963996645.1 uncultured Marinoscillum sp. | reverse complement strand
TGACCATCAATCTCAATGATACCGAAGAATACAGTGGGCCAGAATTTGAGATGCCTAATGGTTACTCTTTTGTATTGAACGAATCTGTAGAAAACGGAGTGCTTGGGACAGTGACTGCTATCGATCCTGACGGAGATGATGTTACCTATTCCTTTGCCAATGACGTGGATGAAAACCTGTTTAGTTTAGGGACTTCAACAGGTGAATTGAGCCTTTTAGATCAGAGTAGTTTGGATTACAGTTTAAATGCTTATGAACTCATGATTTCTGCTTCAGATGGCACAGAGTCCAGAGAAGTATTGGTTCAGGTGATCCCAAGTGCTGCACCTGTTTTTGCCATGGAGACCAATGAATTTAGTTTTGATGAGGAAACTTCTTTCTTTCTGCAATTAGCGATCACAGACCCGGAGGAAGAACCAATGACTTTGTCCATTGTTTCTGGGAATACAGATGATTTATTGAGTGTTGCCAATACTGCAGGGATTTTTTCTTCAGGTCCTGTTTGGGAAGTCTATCCAACGAATAGTGTCATCGATTTTGAAACGATTACTTCATTTGATATTGTTATTTCAGCCGAGGATACTTCTGGGAATGTGACCATTTCAGATACACTTTTTATCACCATCAATAATGTCAACGACAATGCCCCAGTCGCTTCCAATCAAGAGATCAACATCAATCAGGAACTTCCGGAAGGTTTGGTGGTATTGGAGTTAGAAGCAGAGGATGCTGATGGAGATGAGATCTCTTATTCCATTGCTTCAGGCAACACAGATGACGCTTTTGAGATTAGTAATGATGGAGCGATTTCTATTGCCAATAGCAGTGCTTTGATCTTTGACACCAATCCTGTTTTCAATCTGGAAATATCCCTCAGCGATGGTCTAAATGAAGGATTCGTCATGGTGACTATTTCTTTAAATGAAGTCGCTATTAATACAGCACCTATTTTTGAAGATCAGTTCTTTGAAGTGGATGAAAATACGGAAAATGGTTTTACAATAGGTGATCTAGTAGCACAAGACCTGGAGGGTGATGCCCTGAGCTTCTCCATTGTAACTGGAAACACGGACAACGCTTTTTCTATTACCGAGGCTACAGGTGAATTATTTGTTGGTAACTCTGATGCATTGGATTTTGAGACCAATGATGAGTTTGTCCTGCTAGTCAGTGTTAGTGATGGCGAGTTAGATGAAACAGCCATTATCACCATAACGATCAATGATGTCGATGAAATAGTATTGAACTCTCAAAAACAGTCCATTGTATCCGTTTACCCAAACCCAACATCAGATGAATTTAGGGTGTCAAATACGGATGCCATACAGAAGATTTACTTAATCAGTACAACAGGAGAAATTATCAAGAGCTATAAGCCAAATGCTTTGAACAGTTATGATATTCAAGGAATAGCTTCAGGTGTATATTATGTAAAAATGGAAGGTTCAAATAAAACCAATTTCTTACGACTAAAAGTGCGCTAAATCACCGCCCAAGCGCTTTATTTTGATTCATCTCTGAAGGCATTCGGTTTAGGCCGAACCTTCAGGGTAATCAGAATAAGCTAATCCGTATATTAGCTGCTTATATTGCATAGCTATGAGTGTAAGTTTTTGGGTGATCTGCTATTTGCTGATCACACTCGTCATCGGTGTGTTAGCCTCCCGGTTGATTCATTCATCCAATGATTTTCTTTCGGCCAGTCGCAGATTACCTCTGATCATCAATGCATCAGCGTTGTTCGCCTTTTGGTTTGGTTCTGAAACCGTCCTTGGCGCTTCCTCCGAATTCATTCAGCATGGCATATTAGGTGTCATAGAAGATCCATTTGGCGGGTTTCTTTGCCTGATGCTCTTTGGATTGATTTTCGTACGTCCACTATACCGTAGAAATATTCTGACTCTTGGAGACTTGTTTCGCAAAGTCTATGGCGTCAAAATTGAGCGTTTATCGGCCGTTCTGATGATTATTTCCTTCTTTGGATATGTAGCCGCTCAGATCATCGCATTAGGTATCTTATTTCATACCGTATTTGGAATGGACGAATGGCTAGGTCGTATTGTTAGTGCCCTGATAGTTACCGGCTATACCGCTGCTGGTGGCATGTGGTCCGTTTCCATAACTGATTTTGTACAGAGTGTGATGATCGTTGTAGGTCTCCTATTGATCGCGATCCAATTAACCGGTCTGGTGGATACGTCGCTTTTATTTACTTCTACTAAGCCTGATTATTTTGATGTAATTCCAACCGTTAATAATGAAATGTCATGGATGGATTATTTCGCTGCATGGTGTGCTTTAGGACTTGGATCGTTGGCTTCACAAGACATTTTTCAACGGGCTAATGCTGCTAAATCTGAGAAAATAGCGGTCAGATCAACCTATTTAGGAGCTTTTCTTTATCTCATCTTTGCTATGATTCCTTTGTATTTAGGGTTGGTGGCACATCAGTTGGTTCCAGAATTGACCACTGGTGATACGGAGCACACCATCATGCAAATGATAGGTTTGTATGCACCTACCTGGCTGCAAATTGTGTTTTATGGTTCTTTGGTCTCAGCTATTTTCAGTACATGCAGTGGATCCATGTTGGCGCCAGCCTCTCTCCTTGCGGAAAACCTAATTAAACCTGCTTTCTATCCACAAGCTTCAGATAAACAACTACTTACCATCAGTCGCTGGTCGGTATTGATTATTGCAATAGTATCGACCATTCTGGCCATGATGAGTGACAGTATTTATGAATTGGTGAGTCAATCGTCCATTCTGGGTATGGTCTGTATCCTGGTGCCGATGTATGCAGCATTGTTCCATGCTGACAAACAAACAGCTTTGGGAGCTACCATTTCCATGATTTTAGGGATTGCCAGCTATGCTTTCTTTGAATGGTTTCCAGAATATGCATTCATTCCTTCTATGTTCATTGGATTTCTCCTGTCTATTGCAGGATTGATTTTAGGTAATCAATTAGTGAAAAGAAACTCTCAATTTTCTGGTTGAACCAACAAGATTTCTACTCGTCTATTGGCTTGATGTGCTTCTTCTGTGCATGTACCTGGTTGAGAACATTCCTGTGCCAAATGTGATTCACCATAATAATTGGTAATGATTCGATCAGCTGGAATTCCCTGTTGAATTAACAGCTTCTTCACATGCAATGCTCGTTCTTCAGATAACCCAAAATTGTAGGCGTCTGCCCCCTGAATGTCCGTATGTCCATCGACGATCGCATACCAGGTTTTGTGTGCCTGCAGACCTTGTTTTACAGGTTGTAAGCTGTTTAATTGATCATTCGGCAAGATGAATTCATCCAGATCAAAATAGACCGTCACCACTTTGACCACACTATCCGTTAAGTTGATGGATTTGGACTGCATGCGATTTCGGTACTGATCAATCAAAGCATCATGAATTGTCAACTTGTCAGTGGATTTATAAGCAACAATATAGGATTGTTCCAACTCACTATCTTTTTGAATTTCACGAACCAGGAAATAGCTTGGCAGCTGCGTAATGTAGTACTTGTAATATTGGTTTTCCTTGAAAGATTCTACAGTCAATGGACCGTTGTAGATTCGCTTCAGCTCAGCGTCTGATAACGGACGAATAGCCGCAGCTACTTGTAATCGATACAATAGGTTACTTTCCTTGTCTGGATGAATACTCAAGTCTGATAACAAACGTATTTTCTCGGTTTCTGCAGTCGAATTTTCATTCTTGGCTGCAACCAGATTTGATGCCTGCGCTATCGAGTCTTTTGTGTCTGTATGTATAACTTCACTTTCAAGCTCTTCTACTATCAGATCTGCTAATAATTCTTCTTCTGTGTCAGCTAATTCAACTGTATCTTCTATAGCAATTAAGGATTCAGAGACAGCCAAATCTTGAGACTCTGGAATTGAATCACTAGAGGCAATACGATCTTTAGATTGCATTTCTGGTTGCTCTGCAATGATGTCGCTTACATCTACAGAATCCTGTGCAATGTTCTCCTTTGGCTCTTGAACTAGTGCTACTACTTCAGTTGATACAATAGTATCGGCAGGTTCTACAGACATTAAATCAGATGAAGTACTGTTTGATTCTACCACTTCTTCCATAATTTCAGGTTGGGTGGTAGCTATGATATCGTTAGTAGAAACGTTGGTGCACCTGGTGATGAATGCATCTTTTACTCCGCTGCTTAGTCTCAGTTCATTGGCTTGTTTGTACGAACTCACTTCGGAAATGTAATACTTATAATAGCCCTTGTCCTGATAAGACATGACCGTTAATGACCCAGAATAAATGAGTCTTAATTCCTGGTCTGTAATTGGTTTGAGCGCTGCAGCAACCTGCACTCTGTAGCATCTACTTGAAGTACTTGTTGGCTGAGAATCAGCTTGCTCCGCTCCTGCTTCTTTGTTTAACTGATTAAGTGTAACTACTTTATTTATAGCTAGTTGTGTTGAGTTGATTGAATCGTAGGATTGAGAGTCGTTAACGTCGATGAGTTTGTCAGTTACTGTTGGTATTTCTTCATTGTCTTCAGCGACCAATAACTCAGAAGAAGCATTTAATGAGAGCGTCTCATCTATCAGATTTTCAACCAGTTCTGCTGACTCTAGGGAATCTGACTCAATAGATTCATCAGCTATCAAAGTGGTATGATCAGCCAATAAGGAGTCCGTAACTTCTACTTCTTGTACATCCTGAGAAGCTATGAATGAACTATCTTGCACCGTTACTGAATCTTCAATAGCCAGATCAACAGATGATTGCAAAGAATCCAGAGGTAACAAAGTGGATTCAGAAGCAATGAGGACACTGTCAATGCTTAGCTCTTCATCCCTGTGCAAACTAGTTGTATCTAAATCTGCGATGACTGTTGAATCATCTACTACAGAACTATCCATCACAGCTAATGTTGCTGAATCTAAAGATGCTAATAACGCTGTTTGACTGGTGCTATCTTCAAGGAATACACTATCCTCAGAAGCAACCATCAAGGTATCGATCAAGTCCACTTCTGAAGTATCCAATTCTGCTATTAATTCTTCAGCATTAACCTCTTCTGTCAACGTGTTTGAAGATGGTACTTCCTCAGCAATCAGTTCTTCCTGTAACGGTTCTGGCTCTCTGATGTATTCTTCCTGCTCTTCATTCGGATCAAAGCTTTCCTCTATTACGTAGCCAAAATCTATGGTATCGGTAGCAGACAAGGTTTCCTCATAGTCACCATACAAAACGCGTGTTTTGGTACTCGCAGATTTGGATAACGGAAGTAATTGAAAGGTCACCAAATCTCCAGGATACAGTCGGATATCTTCGATTTTGTTTTCATTCGGGTCCAGCCATTCTGACTGGTGTTTATTGCCCAATGACACGGTGCGAATATTGAATGTAAATAGATCTCCTTTTGGTAGATTCAAAACACGTGATTTCACTTCCTGAGGACCGTATCGATGGTTTTCGAGATGCACATTCATTTTATAATTAGCACCTGGAATAATGATGAAGTCAATGTTTTCTTCTGGACTCTTAATCAATATCGTCTCTCCGCCAGAGGAATAAATTGGCAATCCGCCTTTGGAGACATTGATGATCATTCGCTCCTTCTTTTCTTCAATGGGAATCGGAAATTTGAATTGGGTGATAGCGAAAACCTGTTGTTGTCCATCATGGTTTTCCCTTATCAGATAACCTTCATCCTTACTCGTCCAAAACACACCTAGTTCATCCTCTTCACTATTAATCGGTTTTGGTAAGGCCTTTGCTTTGTTGGTTTTAATATCATAGGCATACACATCATATCCTTCTTCAGAGGTTCCAGCCCCAATAAATAGTGTCTGATTTGACGCAAAGTTTGGAAACGACAGATTTCCCGAAATGCCAGCAAGTGTCTGTTTTACAGGTTGTTCCCATTTCTTCTCATCCCACCTGCTTCGGTACAGTTCACTGGTTCCATTTGTGGGATTAACCGCTGTAAAATACAATGCATTTTCCTTTGTATTGGAGACTAATTGCTGAACTCCAGGTTCGAATTTCTTCCACTTAATTCTATTCAAATCATCTAACCCAGCCTCGCCGCTTTCAGAGTAGTACAGCCTGTTATTTCCTGAAGACTCCTGGATCAATAAGATGACCTGTTCCAAGCCATCAATCAAGGCCATTGATCTTAATTGAGACAAATCAACTCCTTCTAAAGTCAAGTTATTAATCTCCTGATCCTGACACCATTTCCAGTTGCCATTAGTATCTCGAAAGGTCAATTGGTCTCTCCAAAACGTAATTCCTTGATTTTGATTAGCTAAGGAAATAGGTAGCTGTTCTATCGTAACAAAGGAAGTGTCCTTGTATTCCGATAGATCTGCACGCTTAAGTGTGGAATGATAAGAATCAAGTAATCGATAAGCACTTTTTGATTCACCTTTTGCAATTAAGCTGAATAGATACTCTCGATAATGTTTTTCAGTGAAAGGATTACTTGTTAGAAAAGCTTGATTATACCTATAATAAGCAGAATCTAGTTGATTCTTTTGGTAGTAAATACTTCCCAGTTCTGCCATAGCATATCCAGCATTAGGTCTGTTTTGGATTGCTTTCTGATAATGGAGATAAGCATTCTTTAAGTCGAAGTAATCGTTGTAATAATCAGCCTTTAAAGAATAAACTGACTTAATTGGTGTTTGGTCATTTACTGTCATTTGCGCCTGTGTTGGCAAAATGAATAACAGGAATATGATACCTATTGATAGACGTATGCTGGGTATGGTTAGTTTGGTGGTCAAAAAGTAGCAAGTTGAATCCTTACTGAAATTAGTTGATTCATCCCTTAAATGCGAACCTATCGAACACCAATTTGGTGTGAACAGGAATTATTCGATACTAATCATCTGTTGGAATTTTAATTGAATAGACTACTTCTCCTGAATTAGCCAATTGATAAACTATTTCTGAGGTATCAGATTTAAAAGTCGGCATCACATGTTGACCGTTTATTTGCTCGATTGCTTTCATCATCGGATGTGCATAAAAGCTTCTGATCAATGCGAGATCTACCATAAATTGATTCAGGAATTCATCTTGACCAATCAATTTATCACCAAGAAAAGTCGCCTGGTCCAACTTGAAATTGATCACCTCTCCATTGGTCCTACATAAATAGTAATCTGTGTCAGCATACCATTTAAGACCATTGCCTCGGTCCTCTTTTATTTTACTTCCATTTTCTTTTTCCGCCAAAACAAAGCCATTTATCGCCTTACTTATCCTCTTCCACTCTGTTTGGAGGATCACTTGACCACCAATTCCTAGCAAGCCATAGTTGTCTTTTTTGTCTTGGACTGTTATTGATTGATCGTTGATAGGTCCAACACTTTTGTATTGACTTAAATCCAATAAAATGCGTCCTTTAGTATCGGTGAGATAAAATGATTTGTGGTGGTATACTCGGTAAATATCCGGGCTTTCTTTCCAGACCAAAGCATCTGCCAGATTAATCCGTTTTTGTGCAGACATTTCAAGAAATGATCCAAGAAGAAATGTTATTAAGAATATTGTTTTTAATAGCATAACAGTATTGTTAAATAAGTAATACTGTTGATGGTCAAAATAATTACGCACCAATACAACATCCTGGATTTTTTGGAGTTATAATTTCACCAACTCAGCAAAATGACCAAGAAGTTTCAATCATATGGACTGCAGTTATTTAGCCTGCTACTGGCTATTTACATGATCAACTGGTCAGTTGATTCCCCGGATTTAGAAGGTCATTATGATAGCCAAATTAATGAGATAGAATCAGTTGTTGAGTTCATTTATGAAGTAGTTTTGGATCGTCCCAACACCTTTTCAGAGTTTGATGAACCAGATCCTGAACAATCTTCTATCGTTTCCAACTACACAGTTAAATCCATTGAATTTGATTTAAAGCCGAACCAATTCGAATGGGTTATAGGCACCTATTTTGATGGCATTTCGGATGCTAAATACTACAATCCATTTTTGCCCATTCCCACTCCACCTCCCGATTTTAGAGCTTAGTAAACGCATAACTACCTTGATTTAGTATTCTGTTTATCAACCAATTAAAGGCAGTAATTATGTTTTTATTGATCGTATTCTCCATAGCCTCAACGGCATTAGGAGTTTGGATTGGCTTTAGTGGAAACGAGACGTTTCATGCCCCAATTCAGAAGAAATAAAGATTTGAAGGTATCTCATTGAATTTTGGGATACCTTTTTTAGTTATTAGCCGTAGGTATCTATTAAGAACTTAAGCTATGAGCGAATATACCCTTAGACCCCTACTTTTAGCGAAACCAATTAGCGTGAATGGCTATGATATTGATGTTTTAGGAATAGTTAGCAATATCGTTTATGTGCGATGGTTTGAAGACCTTAGAATGCACTTCCTTGACACCTATTATCCCTTTCAGGAATTGTACAAGGAAAACAAATCACCTGTTCTGGCAACCACTCAAGTGGAATACAAGTATCCTTTGACCATCTTGGATAAACCAACAGGTTTTGTATGGTTGTCCAATGTTTCCAAATCAAAATGGGAATGTTCGTTTGAGATCAAAACCGAATCTAAAATACATGCCACAGGGGTTCAGGATGGTTATTTCATTGACATAGAGCGAAAAAAGCCCACTCGAATTCCTGAGAAATTCATGGAGCTATACGCCAACAGTCTGGATGGATTAAGAAGTACCTGAGTTATTCTTCAAGAAACTAACAGCTACCAATAACCCAAGGACACTAAACCCAACCAGAACCATACATAAGTATTGATGACCTATCGCTCCGGGGTTATTGTCGAGAATCACGCCCATGAGTGGTCCCATGAAAATATCTGGCGTATAGCCTACTACGGAGACTAATCCCGCAGCACTTCCTGTCACTTTCATAGAAAGCTGTAACTCTTCAAACAATGCATAATAGACCCCTCTGAGTCCATAAATAGCTGCACTTGTTAGTGTTAAAGTGATGACAACATAGATTTCCACCCGAATCAACCAACCACTTGCAATGAGAGCACTTCCAATGGCCGTAATTATAAATCCAGCAATGACCGTTTTAGATGTTAACCATCTATCTGCGATGATTCCGCTAATGACTGCAGCTAGAGGTCTGGCCCAGAAAGTGATGTCAGCCAGTCGTGCTGATTCTACATCGTCATAATCAAGCGTGTCACTCGCATAAAGGGAGAAATCATCTGTACACTTGTAGCCCACATAGGCACATAATACGATGATGGCATGTTTCCAGATGACTGACTTTTTCAAGATGGACTGGACCCCATGTAAACTAAGTCTCGGTGTACTACTTTGATCATCTTCCAGCACGAAATAGGCCAATATGGCGCATAATGCAGTAAATACGGTGAAAATGAGGATGATCGTTTGAAATGCACTTTTCAGGTTTTGATACGAGGCATTATCCGGATCATTAGGTATCAGATGATCCAATAAGAACACTGCAGCAATAGCCATAAGGGCAGCTATCACACCTCGACCTGCATCTACCAGACCAAATGATTTTCCTTGACCTGTATGTAATCCGAGTATGCGCTGTGCTTTAATGAACGAAGACCAAAAGAGCAAAATGGTAGATGCTCCCCAAAATGCGTACAGAACAATCATGGTCGTCATGGAGGGAATAGTGTACATCCATACCCCACCTAAAGAAGTCATGAACAAAGCAAAAGGGATGAGTTTCTTTGGATTGAATCGATCGGCTATTGGGCCTCCAGCAAAATAGGCTACCATAGCTACGATGCCATAAGCTGAAAAGGCAGTTCCAATCTCAAGGTTGGTCGTTTCAAAAACGGTTAAGAATGTAGGACGAAAGATTCGGAGTATCACAAATGGCAAAATGAAGACCACCTCTCCTATAATCATCAGCGTAACTAAAATGAGGATATCATTTAGTTTCATGTCCTTGCAACTTAATCTTTATTGCTTGGAATTAGGAACAAAAACGAACATTCAACAAAGTTAGTAGAAGGCAAAATGCTCTTGGCTTTCAGACAAAGTGTGCTATTTTAGCTCTTGATTGCGCACTAAAACTATCACAATGGAAATAAAGCAAATATTTGATAACAATCGAAGTTGGGTTGAGGACCGATTGAAACTTGACAAAGACTATTTTGCAAAATTGTCCGAAGGACAAAGCCCTGAAATCCTGTACATCGGATGTTCGGATAGTCGTGTGACGGCTGAGGAGCTGATGGGCGTTCAACCTGGTGAAGCCTTTATTCATAGAAACATCGCTAACATGGTGCCTAACACAGATTTGAGTGCTATGGCTGTGATAGAATATGCAGTGAAGTATCTCAAGGTAAATCATATAGTGGTTTGTGGACATTATTACTGTGGTGGTGTGAAAGCTGCCATGCAGTCTCAGGATTTAGGAATTCTAAATCCATGGTTGAGAAACATTCGTGACGTATATAGAACTCACAAAGAGGAGCTGAATGCCATTGAGGACGAAGAGCAACGTTACAAGAGACTAGTAGAGCTAAATGTAGAAGAGCAGTGTATCAATGTAAGTAAGGCTGCCGTGGTACAGCATGCATTCAGAGATAGAGGCATTAGTGTTCATGGTTGGGTATTCGACATTCACTCAGGAAAATTGGTTGACTTGAATGTTGATTATAGCAAGATCATGTCCAACATCATGGAAATCTATCACTTGGATTAAGTAAGAATTTTAAGCCACTAAATGGCATTTGAAATAAAGATCAAAAGGTCACTGCATCAAGTAGTGACCTTTTTTGTTATGTGACTTTTGATACAAACTACTGTAAAAATGTTGAGTTCTTTTGAGGCTTGAATGACGTTGCGGTTCACAAGTAGACTGGTAACGTTGAAACGACCAACGTAATCCAATGCTATTAGGACCTCAACCTCCTTTCTCGGAAAAAGAAGTACTGCAAAGGCTTCATCAGCACTTGCCTCATCAGGCACCTCTAAAGGACTTTGTCCATCACAATACACTTAGTAATTTTCAAGAATACCCATTTGAAGAAGCTATCGCTATTGCCTCACAGATTTTTGGTTATAAGACGTCTTTGAATATTGAAGAATATCGTGTGTTGTATCAAAAGCATTTGATCAGAGAAGATGTATTGGAACAAGTGGTCATCCGAAGAAAAGGTCAAGACAAAGCTGACGAATGGATTCATCAATTGTTTCACGGAACGTTCAACAATGCTATAGGTAGTCGACTTGGGCATTATCGATACTGGTGGGAAAAAGCATATCAAATTGATCTTGATCAGGAAGTCAGTCATCTCTTATTTAGGTTATTGGGCGGCTACTTGGATCAAGGCGTTGCATCCTGGCAGTTCCCCGTCAATTCAGAGGGTTTTTTAGGGTCTGTTAGACAGCTAAATGCATCTAGTTTATCAAGACTAACTAAAACCAAACGAGGAAAAGAGCTGCTCAATAATCCCGATGTTACCATAACGAAACTTCTTTTTCAGTTTGTTGGAGATGATGAGTTATTCGAGAATTACCTATTCGAACAGCAGTTTGCTCATCCCGGCTGGTCCGGTTTGGTAAGTGTGATCGAACATCAACCCAACTCGTTGATTGATCATCGGAAAATCTCATTGGAAGACCTGATCATTTTGGAACTAATTCTTGAAATCGACGCTATAGAACATCGTCATGGCAAAGGTTGGAAACCCCTATCGGAGCAGCCTATAATTCGCCAGGATTACATATTTGCTGATATTGAAACGTCCATTGAATCAGAAGTGATCGCTATATGGCAAGAAGCCTATGAATGGAGCTATTTCGACAGTGTATTGGCAGGCATTCAAAAGATGAAAGGTCGAACGCATAAGAAAGCAAACAAATCCTTTCAGGCATTATTTTGTATTGATGATCGTGAAGGATCACTCCGAAGACATATTGAGAACTTTGATGCAAAATGTGAAACGTATGGTACTCCCGGGCATTTTGGGATTCCTATGTATTACCAACCGCAGAACAGTGAATCACATACCAAAGTATGCCCAGGACCAATCACACCTAAGCATCTTGTCAAGGAAATTGGTCACGCTGATCAGCTTGCAAGTAATGTACACTTTTCAAGATGGAGTGCTCATCCGATACTAGGAATTCCTTACAGTTTATTGCTCGGATTTTGGTCCGGACTGATGATGTTCTTCAATATCTTCAAACCCAGCTATAGCAGCATGGCTACGTCATCGTTTTCGCACATGGGAAAACATTCGCGCTTGAGCTATGAGTACAATTCTGATAATCCTTTAAAAGATAATTTACAGATTGGATTCACAATCTTTGAAATGACTGAAATAGTTAAATCAGTACTGCAAAGTATTGGGTTAGTCAATGAATTTGGATCTTTGGTGTATGTTATTGGACATGGCAGTAGCACTATCAACAATACGCATTATGCTGGGTATGATTGTGGAGCTTGTTCAGGCAGACCAGGATCTGTGAATGCTCGAGTATTTGCCTCGATGGCTAATCATTCAGAAGTTAGAAAAGCGCTGATGGTTGAAGGTCTTGAAGTACCTGAAAACACTCAGTTTCTCGCGGGTTTACATGATACTACAAGAGATGAGTTTGAGTTTTATGATGAAGATCAATTGTCACAAGAAAATGTCATTCATCATTCAGACAACTTAAAAACATTCGCAAAGGCATTGGATAAAAATGCAAAGGAACGGTCCAGGCGCTTCTTTTCGATCGACTCGACACAGTCTGCAGATAAAGTGCATCAGGATATTCGAAATAGGTCTGTATCTCTGTTTGAACCGCGTCCAGAGCTTAATCATTCGACCAATTCATTGTGCCTGGTTGGGCGTCATTCGCTGCACGAAGGCCTTTTTCTAGACCGAAGAGCATTTTCTAATTCGTATGATTACACCTTGGATCCAGAAGGCAAGTTGCTATTAGGAATACTGCAAGCTGCTGTACCG
>CAXEKM010000182.1:0-1575 GCA_963996645.1 uncultured Marinoscillum sp. | reverse complement strand
CAAACATTTACTTTCCTTGAAGGATCGCCAGATAGTATTGGTGATATGAACAAGAAGAAATTGGAAGTAGGTCTTGAACTAAATACGGATATTCCTGAAGGAATTATAGCATTCACAGGCGCCAAAGTTATCACTATGAAAGGTGATGAAATTATTGAAAATGGAGTAGTTGTAGTTGAGGGGAATAAGATCCTTGCCGTTGGCAAATCAGGTGAGGTTACCATCCCGACTAAAGCAAAAGTGATTGACGTAAAAGGCAAAGTAATCATGCCTGGAATTGTAGATACTCACGCACACTTGAGAGCATTCCGATATGGCATGAGTCCACAAAAAGACTGGGCATATTATGCTAACCTGGCTTTTGGAATTACCGCTACACATGACCCTTCTGCAAACTCAGAAACAGCACTTTCACAGTCTGAGATGGTAAAATCTGGCAGAATGGTTGGACCGAGAATCTTCTCAACTGGCACTATTTTGTACGGAGCAGACGGAGATTTCAAGGCAGTGATCAATTCCTATGGTGATGCTTACAGCGCTATAAAAAGAACAAAGGCTTACGGAACATTCAGTGTAAAAAGTTACAACCAACCTAGACGTGAACAGCGACAGCAAATAATCAAAGCTGCGAAAGAACTTGAAATCATGGTATATCCTGAAGGTGGATCCACATTCTTCCATAACATGAGCATGATTTTGGATGGTCACACCAGTATTGAACACAATATTCCTGTAGCTCCTCTTTACGAAGATGTATTGCAACTATGGTCAGCTAGTAAAACGGCAAACACTCCTACCCTAATTGTTAACTACGGAGGCTTGAATGGTGAATATTATTGGTACCAAAACACAGAAGTTTGGAACAATGAAAAGCTTCTAAAATACACACCAAGAAGCATTGTTGATAGTCGCTCCAGACACAGAACCATGGCTCCACAAGAAGAGTATGACAATGGACACATTTTGGTATCTCAATCCATTAAGAAAATGGTTGATCGTGGAGTAAAAGTGTGTGTTGGTGGTCATGGACAGCTTCAAGGTCTAGGGGTTCACTGGGAAATGTGGAACCTATCTCAGGGAGGAATGACTAATATGGAAGTCTTGAGAGCGGCTACCCTTCATGGAGCAGAATACATTGGAATGGGTGAAGATCTGGGTTCTTTGGAAGTTGGCAAACTGGCAGATCTAATCATTCTAGACAAAGATCCTACTCAAGATATTCGAAACTCTGAATTTGTCACCCACACGATGGTCAATGGGCGACTTTATGAAACAGCAACCATGAACGAGATTGGAAATTCGGAAAAATCAAGAAGTAAGTTTTTCTGGGAGCAAGAAGGCTACAATGATAATTTCCCTTGGCATGAAGAAAGTCATAGTTTTCAAGCCATCCACTGTAGTTGCCAGCACTAATCACTTAGTTGAATAGCCTACTCAAGAAAAAAGGAACGCCTTCAGCGTTCCTTTTTTTATTAAAGTATATCAATTGATATATTGTCACTTACTTCTAAATTTATCATTCGGAGTCATTTCGAACCGGATTTTCAGCGAGTTCTGAAAACAAACATCGTTGTT
>CAXEKM010000181.1:0-3118 GCA_963996645.1 uncultured Marinoscillum sp. | reverse complement strand
CTGGGACTTGAAGAAGGATTCGATATTACTAAAACGAAAGGATTTGGCTTCAAAATAATGAATATATTAGTGCAGCAGACAGATGCAACGCTAGAATATATAGGACAAAAATTCTTATTAACCATTCCCAAAAACAAATGAGTTTCAATATTCTGATCGTTGAAGATGAGCTGATGATTGCAGAGATGATCAAAGAAATGCTCACTGAACTGGATTACGAGGTGTTAGGTGTTGCCAAAAACTACAAGGAAGCCACTAGCCATCTGGAATCAAAGAAGGATACTATTGATCTCATTGTATTAGACATCAATCTTAATGATCATAAAAATGGAATTGACATTGGTACGCTTATCAAAGAGCAATATCAAATTCCATTTGTCTATTTAACATCTTACTCTGATCCACAAACTATTCGAGCTGCAGCATCAACTGAACCCGCTGCTTATCTTTTGAAACCGTTTACTGTAGGAGATCTGCATGCCACAGTAGAAGTGATTAAAGCTAGAAAAGCTGTTTCCAACAAATCTATCATGATCAAGGAAAATGATCTCAATGTCAAGCTCGAAATTGGTGACATCTCCTATGTGAAATCGGACAATAACTATCTGGAGATTTTCACCTCCTATAAAAAGCACTTAACTCGGAATTCACTAGAGAAATTTCTGGAGGATGTTGAAGAATCAAATATTATAAGGGTTCACAGATCTTTCGCAATCAATATATCCAAAATCCAGGCGATTAATGGACAATACTTGATGATCAATGATCAAAAAATACCCATCTCCCGAAAGCATAAATCCGAACTGATGGATATGCTTGAGCAACTCTGACCAACATCTGACAATCAATACAATTGATAGACGTACTTTTTGCTTTTCAAGCAGTTGGATAAATTCTTAAGCTGCTCTGAATTGGTGAAAACGTTACGAAGCACTAAACCATACATTATCGCACTTCTCACACTTTTTTGTCTGTTGATTATGCCGTTTCATCGAAGCACAATGTCAAACTCATACAAAAACGTGTCGTTCACAACATTTTTTTGAATTTCAGGTACCTCCACGGCTAATTTTCTCAATTAAATGTACGCTCTTGAAGTGAATGATCGCATTTTCCAGAAGCAGAACAGTCTCTAAATCCACTCTTATCAAATGGATATTAGGAGCACTCAAATTCAGAAAGACCTACTTCAACGAGCGAAAGTATTAATTGATCTAGTAGTCAAATCAAGTTCAGTCCAATACTGCATTTTAACAGATTGAATCACTCTTTACAAGCAGCTAAAAATTGATTTGTACAGAGTTTAAAGTTACACATATGACACCCGCAATGCACCGCCAAGCAACCACAATCAGTGACCATTGTCCAAGAAGACAATGTGCTACACCATTTATCAAAATATCATTTAACGACCACTATTCGCCGTAGTGTTCAATTCCTAAATACAACCATCAAAACCGATAAGAATCCAGAGATAGAAGCTATCGCAGGAAGATTTCAAAACCATGGATGGATACCATCCAACCTAAAAATTTAATTCAAACAAGATCTTATAAAAAGATGAAAAAAATCACGCTAACACTATTTGCTTTAATGCTCATTTGCCAATTCGCTTTCAGTCAGTATTCTGATAAAGGGTTTTCTTTTCAGGGATACGCTATAGACGGAAATAGTAAAGCGCTTGCCTCTAAAGGAATCACAGTCCGATTTACTATCTACCGTACAGGTACATCATACATAGAGGAGCAAGCCGTTACTACGGATGCCTTTGGTGTCTTTTCTGCAATTATAGGGACCGAAGTGCCCACTTCTACAACTACATTCGAAGAGCTAAATTTTAACAATTTCGATTTCAGCTTGAAAGTTGATGTAAAAGAAACCTTAGGTGGAACTTATGTCACCATTAGTGATAAAGCTCTAAGCGCAGTTCCATACGCTCGATCTGCTTCCAATGGTGTACCTGTTGGCACTGTGGTGGCTTATGCAGGACCTGACACTAATATTCCAACGGGATGGTTACTGTGTAACGGAGCAACATTAAATGCCAATACCAATATTCAATATTCTCAGCTATTTGACGCAATAGGAACTGTATGGGGTGGAAGTGACAAAGGCAGTTTTAAAGTTCCAGATTTTAGAGGTCAGTTCTTAAGAGGATTAAACACAAGTACATCTGGAACAGACCCTAATAGAACTATGGGTATACGTCAAGATGATACATTTAAGAGCCATAATCACACTGCTACACAACCAGCTCATAATCATAGCACGAGTGATTCATTTTGGAATGAGTCTTCCGCTGGTGTCACAGCTGCTCCTGGATATACGGTTAATTTCGAAACCAACCCAACAGATACGGATTTAGTAGGTGGAGGTCAAGGTGCCACTAGTGGAGATTATGATAACGTATTATGGACAAGACCAGTGACATCTAGTAGCAGTCAACCAGCTATTACAGTGGGCTCTACAGGTGATGGCGAAACTCGTCCTGATAACCATGCAGTAAACTACATTATCAAGTATTAATTCCTCTGGTAATGAAGTTTATTAAACTACCGCCAGGAAGGAAACAATTTTTCTTACTTGGACTGCTCACATTCTTTGTGAGTATATCTTCGTATGCCCAGACTATCCCCCAGTCATTCGGGTATGTTAATGGACAGTCTGTTCAAGCAAATGACACCTTAAGTATTTCTTTTCAAGGAGGGCCAATCCTTGGAGGATCTTATCTGGATGCTAGCGATGCGTTTCCATCGGTGAGTTCTGAACGCATCCTACTAGGTATGCCTTATAATTTGCTATATGCTCCAAACTCGTTTGACGAGGATATGTTCGTCTCCAAGGGATACTACCCTGAATACGTGTTATTGAGTTGGGAGCTGGTTCGTTTTCAGGATGAGGTCACTTTCTTTAGAATTTATAGAAAGTTGCTATCAGAAGATGATTCAGAATACGATCAGGTGGCTACAGTCTCTACAGATGCCACCACGTGGAAAGATGAGTTTGCAGAGGCTGGAGTGATGTATGAGTACAAACTGAAGGCGGAAGGTCTTTATGATTTCGAAGAGAGCTTTAAGAATATTCTTGAAGGAGTTGGTTTCAGACTTCCATCTGGTAG
>CAXEKM010000180.1:0-4113 GCA_963996645.1 uncultured Marinoscillum sp. | reverse complement strand
GTATCATTTCAAAGGTTAGGTTTGATGATTACAGTTTGTCCTTTTCGGTTGATCTCCAGGTCAAAAGTTTTACTGATGGTAGTCAGCAGTAAGTCGATATTGTCGGCAGGCACAGTTCCAGTGAAGTAATGTTCAGAACTAGCACCTTGTGTGAAGAAAACATCGATATCATAATTGGTTTTTAGCAGCTCACTGATTTCCTCCAGAGAAGTTCTTCTGAAGATGAGTAGGTTGTTTTTCCATGAGGACACCTCCTCAGGATCAACTTCTTCTTTTACTGCCTGCTCAGTTGGGGTGTCATAGGTCACACGTTCTCCAGGCACCATGTCAACATCCTCTTGAGTTACCTGATTCTTCAAAACTACCTTCCCAGAAGCGAGATCTATTTGACTTTTCTTACCTCGACTGAAGACATTGAATTCTGTTCCTAACACATTGACATCTACTTTATTGGCGTGAACAATGAACTTTTGATCCGAAGCGGTATGAATAACATTGAAAAATGCTTCACCATCCAGCCATACTTCTCTATCAGCATTCTCAGCTTCAAATTCACCTACATAAAGTTTTGAATTGGCATTAAGCACCACTATGGTTCCATCTTCCAATTGTACTTCTCTGGTTTCTCCAAAGTCTGTCGTGTAGGCCAACTGATTGGTGTCTGATACTTTTATTAGCGAATAGATGGCAGCAACCATAGCAAGCACCAACGAAGCAGCAACAGCCAATTTGGCCCATATTCTAGTTCCTTTTGATGAATAGCTATCTAATGGCATGAATCGCACTGGAACTTCATCGTTAGTTCCGTCAATTCTAGAAGTGATATTATTGAACATCAGGTGTTCATCTTCATCCGACAGCTCATGATAAGGGAAGGATAGATTTTCCAGGATACGTTTTGCTGCTTTGATATCAGCAAGTCTCTCCGGGTGCTCTTGCAACCAATTATTCCAATAAGCATCGGAATGATCATCTGGTTGAAGAACCCACTCGCGAAAGTCTCGGTCTAGCGCAAAATCTTCTATCGTATAACTGTTGTAATCCATTCTTCCTTGTTCTGACCCTAGAAAGGAAGAATGCCCTCTTTTTTCTACTCCAAAAGAGAAGAAAATTTCAACATTTACATTTTATTCAAAATAAAGGGGAAGATATTGAAGATAAAAACAGCAATTCAGGGGTTTTATTAAGAAATTTCCATCATCTCAACACTGCATTCTACTGCAGCTGCGATCAAAGCAGGACTCAAATAGAAGAAATTAGCTCTTGATAATGTTTTTCTCAATGACTCTACACCACGCCATGCCAGATTGTAGACCGTCTTCACATTCACATTCATCATAGAAGCTGCCTCCTCATAGCTAAGATTTTCATAATAAATATGATAAAGCGCTTCTCGCTGACGAGCTGGCAAATCAGAAATCGCCTCACTGAGTTTTTGTGCAATTTCTTTTTCGGTTAATCCTGCTCTTGAAGTGAATTCAGCCAGACTTCTTTTGCTAATTATCTGAGAAAGTTTGGTAGAAGTACTGGAGGTGGATTCCCAGCGCTTGTTGCTTGATTGTGTTTTGGTAATTTTTCTACGTAGCGATCGCATCAGGTAAAACTTAATATTGTCTGTATAACCTAATCGCTCTCTGTTGGCCCAGATTTCTACGAATAGATCCTGTATACTTTCTTTAACCAAAATAGCATCCGGAACAAACGTCATTCCGTAATTGTAGAGTTGTTTGACAAATTTGTGATAAATCAATTCAAAGGCATCACGATCCCCTCCTCGGAATAAATCCCAAAGCTGAGCATCGTTTTGATCCTCAAAAAAATGATGAATTGATCTTTCGTTCAAAATCTCGTAATTATCTGGTCGTTTACAGGGGCTCTTTTTAATATCTTTTAGAAGTAAGAGCACTAAAAAATCAATTTTAAATTTAAAGCAAAATTTTTCGTTTTCGCAAATAGCCCCAATTTCTGATTGCTTAGGCCACTTTTTTCAATCATTAATCGTTAATTTTATAGAAACAACAACCCAATGATGGAACAGCTGATAGACTTTTTTGGAGATGTACCTACCTGGTTTAGGTCGATGATATTGATAGGAGGAATTGTCTTATTTTGGATTGCTGAAGGAATACTTCCACTATTCAAATTTCAATATCAGAAGGTTCGTCACGCAGGCATCAATCTCTTTTTTACCATGACCACAGCAATCATTGGTTTTGGTCTGGCAAGTGTGCTTTTAATGTCTTCCAATTGGGTAGCAGAAAATCAGTTTGGACTGCTTTACATCATCGAACTACCTCTTTGGGCACAAATCGTGGTAGGTGTATTGTTGCTCGATATGATAGGAGCTTATTTTATCCATTGGACGGAACACAAAGTGAAATGGATGTGGAAGTTTCATTTGGTTCATCATAGTGACACCACAGTTGATGTGACCACAGGTTTGAGACACCATCCAGGAGAGACAGTGTTCAGAATAGCTTTCACCATTATGGCCGTCATAGTAGTTGGAGCACCTATCGGAATTGTGATGTTGTACCAATCATTGTCTGTGTTATTTGCACATATCACTCATGCCAATATCAATCTTCCAAAAGGTCTTGACAAGGCGTTATCGTACATTTTTGTGACTCCAAACATGCACAAAGTGCATCATCATTTTACGCAACCGCTCACAGATACCAATTATGGAAATATTTTTTCCATCTGGGATCGCATCTTTGGGACCTTTGCTAGCGTTGAAGATACCAGAAGCTTGAAGTATGGTATTGATACGCATATGGATCCTAAAGAGAATGATCGTTTGATTAATCTTTTGTCCATTCCATTTCAGCCATACCGAACTCCGGAAAGCATTGTGGAATTAAAAGATCAGACCAAGGAAAAGGTCGCTAGTAGCTAATGAGATTAACTCTTCTATTATCATTTCTCTTCTTAACTGTATTTGTAAACGCACAAAAGAAAGACGTGGAAGTCTTTCATCAAGCACAAGATGATGGCACGCTGTTCATTATAGCTAAGAACAATACGGATGTGCTACAAAGTGTAGTCGTCAATATTATCTTGAAAGGAATGGAATCCAGTGAGCCTTTGCCGGTGACCAAACTTCTGGACCCCAAAAAAGAGACTCGGATCACCATCTTAAAGCCAGTTAAAAAATCTTATTCGTACAATACGCAGCTGAGTTACATCAAGGGAGACATTACTGCTAATCACAATGACAAAGCAGTTTATCAACTTCCATATAAAAGTGGAGAATCCTATAAAATTGATCAGGGTTACAATGGCACCTCAACTCACATGGGCAAATTTGCTTTAGACTTTCACATGGATGAAGGAACAGAAGTTTATGCGATAAGAGACGGAGTAGTATTTGAAGTGCAAGAAAGCAACAATCGTGGCTGCCCAAGTAACGACTGTTCTAAATTCAACAACTTTATTTTGGTGCGGCATGATGACGGATCAATTGCCGATTACTCACATATCAAGAAAAATGGCGCTCTGGTAAAAACTGGAGAACTAGTAAAAGCTGGAGATGTGATTGCCTTAAGTGGCAGTACTGGCTACGCCAGCGGACCACATCTCCATCTAGAAGTGTATGTCATGAGACTAAACGGACAAAATTCCATAAAAGCTCAATATCAATTAGGTAACTCGGTAGGCATTCCAAAAGAAGGAGAATCCTATCGTAAAAATTAATCGTAAACACGTTTGGCAAACCACAAGTCTCTGATTGAAACACTCAGAGAAAAAGTATGCATTTGCTCTTCAATCAGTCTGGTTCCTACTTTTCCTTGTTGTTGGTAAGAGTAACCCAGGTTTACATATCCAGTTCCTCGATTCACCGGCAATCCAAAACCCGTAGAGAACCGATGTGACTCGAATGTATTGTTTAATGCATCGATGTAACCTTGGCTATAACGATACCCAAATCGGTATATCACTCTGCTCAGGTATTTCTCTTTGTATTCTTTGGCTTGATATTCCGCACCTCCTGAAAATGAAATTAGATCCTGATAGTCAAAGTTCGATTCACCTTCATTGACGCCCCATTTTTCGATTTCACCATCACCCATTAAAGACCAATTTTTCAATGCCAATTGAAAGCCTGCGCCT
>CAXEKM010000179.1:0-6285 GCA_963996645.1 uncultured Marinoscillum sp. | reverse complement strand
CGTTGCTAAAATTGCTTCTGAATTGTACTCCGGTATTCAGGTGATTGGGCAATAAGATCTCAAATTCAAGAATAAAATCTGAATAGGTTTTCTTCGTACACAAAAAGGTGTTTGGACTATTAAGCACCGCCGTGCCAACGATCATACCGTCCTCTACTTTATAAGGAGCCTTACCTCCTTTGGATTCCCACCCGGTCAGGTCCTTCCCATTGAAGAGAGGCTGCCATTTTTGCGCAAACGCAGAATAGAATAGACCCACTAATAGCAGGCTCAAAAAATACTGTCTCATTTTTTGGTTATAGTTTCAACAAATAAAATTGGGGGCAACTCAATTTAAGTATTAATCTTTAGTAGGAGAAACCATTTATGTAAATCCCACAAATTCAGCACACTACATATAGCCCAGAGGTGAGTTATAAATTTCATCGGGTATTTCACTTGTTTCGTCTTTTAGGTAATTCACGTAAACGAGAAAATGCATTTAGTCAAATCCAAAATGGGCCAACTCACCGAATATCTCACTGTAATAGTTAATGATTGAAATAATTTTGAAACTATAATAAAAAGGAGAATACAATGAGAAGTAGAAAGAACCTTACAGCAAGAGAAATCTCAAATGCCACAAAAACAGAAAATGTAGACTCTTTGGCATTTTTCTTTGATTCTTTTGCGCAAGTTCATCCGAATACACAAGAGAAAATCCTAAAAGATATGGGCTTTAACATCTACAGACAATTCGGAACGCTTTATATGAATTAATCAATCAGCAGAAACCATCACATTTTTCACTCATCATACAGTTAAGTACGTTGGATAATTAGATTGGATGGTGAAATCAGACAGTTCACCGAAATACATAAGGCTTCATAGCAATCAGAGTGTACATTCACCAACATAACTATCCGATCTAAGTATATGAAAGCAAGAAAATACCCTACTCAAAGCGAAATTCTTAACGCTACAAAAATCGAGGTATTCCACGTATTGAACGAGAACTTCGGATCTACAGCTACTTTTGCTAACAGACGTGCAGATGCCTTCCAGGAAATGAATTTCAAATTAGACAGGTTATTTTCTGTAATCCACAATAACTAAAAAAGGGCTTCCTTTACGGAAACCCTAATAACCAACTATCAATAACCTTGGCGAGGTTTATTTAGCCCAGTTAGCGGCCATACGGTACATTTGATCAAACAACTCGTGAACCACTGTCACCATTTCTTCCTTCATGTCATCTGGCAAAAGATCTACTAAGTGAGAAATCTCATCATCACTGATACCTGTAGAGTGATTCTCTTCAGTATCCTGATGCTTTTTACCGAAATACTCTAATTGATCATATAGATCTTCTGCTTTTAATACTGGGTGAATAGCAGCTTTAAATTTGTCGAAAGTAATTTCCAAAACTTCGATCATCAACATTCTAGCTACCGGATGATCATACTGCTGCACGTATCTATTGAAACTGTAGATCGTCTTCCTTACTTCCAAGGTATCATCAGCCCATGTTTTGGTGATCAAATCCAAACCTTTGTAATCCTCAAAGTGACCAGTCATAAAAGCCAGATCCTTCAAATACCATTCCCAGTGATTTGAATCTTCATCACTGTGAGTATTTACGCTCTCTTGCAATTCACTAGTCTCACCCTCGTAACGTACCAATTCCATGATATCCTTAAATCCTAGAACGAAAAACAACATTCTTGGAATAAAAGTCAATTTATCCTGAATAGAGATGTCAGACTTTAGTTTTTGATGTAGCGCATTACCTGCAAATTTCTCTGCGCCAATCATAAACTCTTCTCTGAGCTGATGATTTAATTGCTCAACTTGAGCTGCTGAAATAGGGTTTTCAACTTTAGTTTTCATGTGAGTACTATTTTTTTAAATGAATAAATAATTAAAGTGCTAATTCACTTAGACACTGCTTCTATCGAGTCGCTGGTTCAATAGATTATCTTATAGCTTATCCAATGTTAGATTTTAGAATACAGAGACGCCAAAAAGCGTCTCTTGTTAATGATCAAAATGTTACCAGTTGATGATGAAGGTGCACGTTTCGCCTCCAGTACGTCTGGTTTCCTTGGTTTCATCCAGGGTCACCTTAGTTCTGATAGATCCTTCCGGCTTGAATTTTCTGACAATCTGAAGGATTAGACCTTCTTCAAATTTACTAGGATAAGGCGTATGACATACCATCACAGCTTCCTTAGCATCCTGATCAAATCGAGTCAGTTTATAATGACCAATACCTTCCAACATCTGACCAGTAGATGGATTAAACATCGGAACTCCAGCTTTTCTGTGATTCATGTGGTAAGCCACATCCAATGATTCTAATGCTTCTTTCAAACCATTCATTGGTGGGAATTGTGCATTATCCATTACGGCCTTCCCAATCAAGAACAAGTTCATTTCTCCAAACTGATTCTTTACTTCTTCAAAAGCACTTAAAAACTTCTGCAAGTCATAAAATGTATTGGGGTCGTCGTTGTATTCAAGACCATGTTTCTTCAGAATAGCTAATCTGCTGTCTTTCGACATTGATCCGACTAAAAATGGTTGAATAGCGTTGGTTTCTATCCCTCCTTCAAAGGATTTAAATTCACTCATTTGTTAATGTATTTTGATGATAATTGCTGATAAAATGTACTTTGTATTCTTTTAAAAAGGCTTCAAAGCTGGTTTGATGTTGGCTGGTTAGATGAGTAAAATCTTCGGTGATAATATCATATCGATGGTTCTGAGCAGAATGATATATTTCTTGCAACATATCAATTTTCCAATCAGGCACACCTTTATTTTTTAGCTGACTCACCACTTCAGCTACCGGAGCATCGATGTACTCATATGACAACTCGACCACTCCATTAAACATATTAGCAACCTCTTTTACTGTATAGGATTTATCTCCTGTTAGATACTTGACACTCACTTGACTGGATTGGGTTCCGTCCCAATCTTTTAGAGCATAAAAGCTAGCTTTTGCTACATCACGAACATCAATATAGCTCACACGCCCTTCACCCATTGGCAAAATTAATTTACCATCCGGGGTTGGTGGAAACTGGTTAATGTAATTCTGCATAAAGAACACTGATCTCAGGATGACTCCCTGCATTACAGATTCAGAAAACAAGGTCTCCATAGCCTGCAATCGCTTACTCACAATGTTATTTGGTGAAGCTGTCACTCCCGCACCACTAACCAAAACAAAATGTTGAACCTGATTAACAGAACAGGCAGTTACTATATTCCTGGCAAATTGATCCATCACTGGAGAGTCAGGAATTACCACGAAAACCTGATTAATCCCCTGAGTTGCTTCAATTAGCGTTTCAGGTTTGGCATAGTCTAATAACAGGTGATGTTCTTGAACATCAGGTGGCAGTGGTTCTTCAGAATAGTAGCCTGCCAGAGCACTAACTCCTTCACTAACTAACATTGCTAAGAGATGCCCTCCTACATTGCCGGATGCACCTAATACCAATATATTGTCAGTCTTCATTCGAGTTAATGCGTTATTTGTGTATTAATATATTCAATTTATTTTACTCTGTGTTAGATACTTACATAAAATTTTGGTTAATAATCCAAAATCATTTCTTCTAATATAACGTATTTATCTTGTAATATTGAAAATTCCTCTCCTATTTTGGCACTGAAACTAAGCTTCACGTGTGAAGAATTTCACTAGCACCCCAACTAGCTCTTAGCAATTTTTACAAATCTTAAAATTGATTGGTCTTGAAAAGAATTATTATTCAGTTGTCTTCACTGAACATCAGAAACGTTCTCCTGACACTATTCATTATAACAGTAATTATTACGTTTTTAATACTGTCTCTGCAATATATAGACAAGAGTGCATCTTATACTAAACTAATTGTAACATTATTCGCAATATTTCAAATCACGTCAATTGCTGCAATAGCCTACATTATGCAGACTAGATATTCAGTTAAACTTGATCAAATAGAAAAACTCTCCAATAAAATGGTCAGTGGCCATTCATCAGATAAGGCTACACATAATCTAGATAATATCTTAAGCAACCTTAATCAACTAAACAAGAGAACGCTAAACACCATGCATTTTTTACAGGATGTTAGGCAAGGAGATTTCTTTACAAACTTTACTCCAGATGGAGAAGGAGATCTCTTAGGGCAGGAGGCCAATGACTTACGAAGAAATATCACTGATTTCATAACGGAACAACGAATCATTCTAGACGAAGCAGGTAAGGATGGAGATCTCGAAAGACGCGCTGAAATTTCTGGCAAGTCAGGTGCATGGCTTTATCTGTCTGAATCTCTCAATGACCTACTAGAAGCTATTTCTAAACCAATTAGTGAGGTCATTCGCATAGTCCAAGCAATGTCTGATGGAGATTTAACGAAACGTTATCAAGATGAAGCGGCAGGAGATCTTTATGAACTCATACTAGGTTTAAATCAATCTTTAGACAACTTATCATCTCTGGTTGAAACCATCACTCAATATTCTGAAAACATAGAAGAGCAGATGATCGTGATGAAAGTGAGTGGTCAGGAAATGGAAACCAGTACGAAAGAGATCGCCTCCAGTATTGGAGAGATGAGTCATGGAGCTCATACGCAGGTTCAAAAAGTAGATGAGTCCTCCAATTTGATCGAGTTAATACTCACCAGCTCTGGAAATATGAGCGATAAATCACATTCTATCAATGAAGCGGCTAATAAAAGTGTTGACAATTGTATCAAAGGCACAAACATCATAAATGATGTGGTATTCAAGATCTCTGAGATAAATGGCATGTCCAGTGAGACGATACAGTCTATGAAAGTCCTATCCAAACGCTCAGCTGAAATTTCAAGAGTACTGGGAATGATTACCGAAATCTCTTCTCAAACGAATTTATTGGCACTCAATGCTGCCATAGAAGCAGCTAACGCTGGCGAATATGGAAGAGGATTCTCTGTAGTTGCTGAGGAGATCAGAAAGCTTGCGGAAGATTCTAAACGTTCGGCAAATGAAATACAGCTTCTTGTAGACAGTGTACAAAAAGACACCCAACATGCAGTTTCGATCACAGAACGCATGAATGAAAATATTAGCTTCAGTGTCTCTGCCTCAAAAGAAGCTTCTCAAGTATTTGAAGAAATGGCCGTATCATCCAATCAAACACTTGAACAATCCAAAAGCATATTGGACGCTGCAAAATCACAAAATGATTACGTTTCGCAAATGGTTGGCATTACTGAATCCATCGTGGTAGTAGCTGAGGAAACGGCAGCGGGTACAGAGCAGATAGCAAGTTCAGCTACGGAATTGTCTGCTGGAATGGAGAATTACATGAAGATGTCTGCTACCTTAACCAATATAGCAGAAGGCTTATCTAGTGCTGTGGAGAAGTTCAAGCTCGGCAAACAAAGTGTAAAGCCCATTCTTGAAGAAATGGCCTAATAAAATTAAACCCCCTGCCGTTAAGACAGGGGTTTAAAATTTCTTAGGATTCTAAGATCGTTTTGATCTTAGCGATTTCATCTCCGGAGAAATCTAGAGTGTCCAACGCTTTTACGTTTGACACCAACTGCTCCGCACTACTAACTCCCACTAAAACAGAAGTAACACGCTTATCTTTCAGCAACCAGGCAATCGCCATATCACTCAGCGTCTGACCTCTTCCCTGAGCGATTTCATGCAAAGCTTTGATCTTCGGCAAGTTTTTCTCAACCGTATCTTTCTGCAAATAAGTCATCGACTTAGCTGCTCTGCTACCTTCAGGAATACCATTGATGTATTTATTTGACAGCATGCCTTGCTCTAAAGGGCTGAATGCGATGCATCCCACTCCATTATCTCCCAACACATCCAGCAGTCCATTCTCTACCCAACGATCCAGCATAGAGTATCTCGCCTGATGAATCAAACAAGGAGTTCCTAATTCTTTAAGAATCTCTATAGCTTTTTTAGCTAATTCTGCTGGATAATTGGAAATCCCAACATAAAGTGCACGCCCTGACCTCACGATGAAGTCCAGAGCAGACATAGTTTCTTCTAATGGAGTGTCTGGATCTGGTCTGTGATGATAGAATAAATCCACATAATCCAGATTCATACGCTTCAAGCTCTGATCCAAACTGGACACCAAATACTTTCTAGACCCAAAGTTTCCATAAGGACCAGGCCACATGTCATAACCAGCTTTAGAGGAGATAAACAACTCATCTCTAAGTGGCTCAAAATCTTGTTTGAAGAGTCTTCCAAAGTTCGTTTCTGCCGCGCCGAAAGGAGGCCCGTAGT
>CAXEKM010000178.1:0-2404 GCA_963996645.1 uncultured Marinoscillum sp. | reverse complement strand
GGCACCCAGATCTAATAGGTAAAGAAGCAGGCCAAATATTTGATACACCATTTTCTGAAGACGATGCAAAACTTACGATCAGTAGAATTCATGGTTTTCTTAATTGGGAGGAAGTCATATACTCAAATATCTATTTAAATAATCGCTTTGAACTTGCAATAGACAACCTACTTTGCGGTGATATTGATACACTGGAACATGTCATCACTGAATCGCCCGAATTGGTCAATTTAAATTCCAATTATCCACATCACGCAACTCTTCTTCATTACTGTGCAAGTAATGGACTAGAAACAGAACGACAAGTAGTTCCGGATAACTTACTGGAAATTGTAGAACTTTTGATAGCAAAAGGAGCAGACAAAAAGGCTAAAATGAAAGTATACAACGGCGAGCATACTGCATCAGAGTTGGCAGCAACAAGTGTGCACCCTCTTAAAGCCGGTATTGCTGCACAGCTCATCGATAAATTAAATTAACACTTGACGTTTTTACAAGATTAATGTAAATTAGAAAAAACCTAATTTCGTTAACTATGATTAAATTCAAATTAAAATTGACCGCATTACTCGTTGCGGTATTGTTAATCTCTTTTGCTTGTCAGGAGCAAAATGATGTAGTAACTCCGGAACTAGAAGATGTTCCTAATGAAATCCTGGATCAGATCGATGCACTAGGATTTAACTCCAATGAAGTAAAAATGCATGATGGCATGCTATTCATCGAAGGAGACATTGCTATCTCTGTAGAGGAATTAAAGCAAATGCAACCTGGAAAAGGTTTAGCAGTTGAGGAACATTACTCTACTGACAATTTGGTCTCTGGTTCACCTCGAACAATCAATGTCTATGTGAACATGCCGCAGAAATATCTGGATGCCACAGATATCGCGATCAGCAGATATAACTCGGAGGGATTGAATCTAACCTTTCAACGAGTAACCAGTTCTGGATCGGCTGATATAACTATCAAAGCCTCTCCATGGTATTACTACTTTTTTGGTATTCTGGGTTCTGCAGGATTCCCGACTGCCTCTGGTGATCCTCACAATCAAATCTTAATGACCAGAGCTTATTATGATGGGGTAAGCAACATCAACGGACTTGCAACCACTATTGCTCATGAGATGGGACATTGTATTGGATTCAGACACACAGACTACATGGACAGAAGCTACAGCTGTGGTGGCGCTGCAGATGATGAAGGTGATGGTGGTGTTGGAGACAATTACATTCCAGGAACACCTACGGGACCTGACACCAATTCATGGATGCTAGCATGCGGAAGTCCAGAAGGAGACAGACCATTCACAGCCAATGATAAAATCGCCCTCGATTATCTATATTGATTAATTAATACTTGATAGATCAGTTGGAAGCCCTGACCATACGTCAGGGCTTTTTTATATTGCATTAATTCCTTATTTTCTGGCATATTTTTGAGTTTATGAAGAAAATTATCCAACCAGTAACTTTCCTGATTCTCATCACCCTTTCATTTTGGGCCAGTGCCCAGGATGCCCGAGAATCCTACAATGATGGAATGAGCGCATTGAATCGTGGCAATTTCCAACAAGCAATTAATAAGTTTAAAGAAGCTGTTAACCTAAAAAACGACTATCAGGATGCCTGGTATTATCTGGGTATCAGCTTTGGCTATGCCAAAGACTATCAAAATGTAGTGTACTCGATGAGTAGACTTAAAGCCATTAATCCAAACTACAATCCATGGATGTATTATGAGGCTTGTAAGGCATTAACAGAATTGGATAAACTAGAAGATGCGGAGAACGCTGCGAACATGTTCTTAGCTAAGCTGGAAGATAAGCCAATCAATATGGCATCACGCCATCAGGGTGTTTACAGATTAAACTATGCGGTAGAAAGCAGAAAAGTTAGGGCAGCTAAACCAACGATGACTGCTCCTCAACCAATAGCAACATTAAACAGTAAATCAGGTGATTACATGCCTCAGGTAAACCCTACGGGTACTCGGCTTTATTTCACCAGTGTTAGAAAAGGTGGATTTGACAATCCTGATGCTAAAGACCCAACAGATTTTGGTGAAGATTTATATTATTCATCACTTGTCAATAATGCCTGGAGTGCACCAAAATTACTTCCAGAGCCACTAAACTCCATGGGAGATGACTTTGGGTCTGCCTTTACTGGTGATGGACAGGTAATGGTTTATGTAAAATGTGATACCGAAGAAGGCATTGGTAACTGTGACCTTTACATAACTCAGCTGGTAGGAACAGAATGGTCCAAACCGGTGAACATGGGTAATGTGGTCAATTCTGATGACTGGGATTCACAACCTACTATCAGTGCGGACGGCAACAGAGTAATCTACACCTCAGCTCGCGCTGGTGGTTACGGTGGATCTGACATTTACATGATCG
>CAXEKM010000177.1:0-3286 GCA_963996645.1 uncultured Marinoscillum sp. | reverse complement strand
TTATAAGAAAGCTGTTAAATACTTGGAAATAGCTCTAACGAAGGTGCCTGCTGGTGATACGCTAAACCCTCCAATAATGAAGGAGAATATTGAGAAGTTGAAAAAAGGACAGGACATTAATTAATTGGAATCCCCACTTCGGTGGGGATTTTTTGTCGGCATGAAACTTACATTGGTCGAATGAAGTTATCTTCCTCTTACTGTTTGAGATAACTTTTGTCCAAAGCCTAAAATATGCCTGTTTCAACCATCAACTATAAGAATAAGCGCATAGTATTTATTGATTATACAGATTGCAAAACCAAGGAGGAAATGATTGCCACCTTGAGAGAAGCCGCTGAATTATTTAAAGCCAGTCCTGAAAAGGTTTTGTCTCTGAGTGATTTTACAGATGCCTTTGGAAGCAAGGAGTTTATGGATGAAAGTAAGCGACTTAGTGTAGAAGTTTTGAGAGCTAAAACAGAGAAAGCCGCCTTACTTGGTATTACCGGTATTAAGAAAGTCTTACTCAAAGGTTTTAATGCCTTCTCTACCAATAAACTGGTTCCATTTGATACCAAAGAAGAGGCATTGGAATATCTGGTATCTGAGTAATTATCTTACCAAATATTCTTTAGCAGTATCCTCATCATCAAACGGACGCATTGCGCCTCCTAATATCCTATTGTATCCTAGAAGCAACACCTTTTTTGCTCCAGTGATACCAACTATTGCTGCCTTTGTAGGGATGTGCTTGGTGTCTTTACCTAGCTGTCTGATGTAGTTTGTAAACTTGGTGGTCGCAAACGCTTCCGTGATATTTACCAGTCTTAGGTGTTCCTTTTCATCCTTCATGATGATATCACGAAGTTTCTCAGCTGTGTCCAACATTTGATCCTCTGATTCTCCTCGATAATCAACGTAAATGATTTCTTTACCTTTATGGAAGATCTTTTTAACTGGCATAATTGTGACGGTGAATTGATTGAGTTATATGAAAAAATCCTCCCTAAACTAAAAATTATGGATGAATTAGGCAATATGAAGAAGCCGATAAGTCGATAAAAATTTGGTTTGGAAATTCATTCGGTTCTATGGATTTATTAATCAGTTAGTTAGAAGTGCCTGTAGAATCTGGTTTGACTAGGTCTTCCTTTTTTAATTTGAATATTGACAATGGGATGTCTGTTCTTTGATGAGTTTTAGATTTAAATCGAGGTTTGTTTGAAAGGTTTTTAAATGATTTGATGAGTCCCTTGGATGGATCACTACTAAATATACTCACTCCTTGAGGACCTTTTATAAAGCTTTTGTAGTTGTCCATGCTCGACATTCCAGGAGTATATCCAGATAAATACATGATAGTAGCTAGTCGAATATTTAATTGAGCATTGATCTCTTCTTTAGTTTCAGAGATTTCCATATTGATCAGCTCCTGTTTGAATTTGGCCTCACTTGGGAGCACCCCGATGATGACTTCATCAAGTTCAGTGATTCTTGGATGCAAGTACAATTTCAGAGTGTCTTCGTTCAAATTTGGAAGTATGACCAGTTCATCATACATGACATGAGAAACTGTAATTGTTCCTTTTTTGAGTTGGTCTAGGTGAAAGTAGCCGTTGATATTAGATACTGTGCCAAATGAGTCTGAACGAATGTGTGCGAATGGAACTGGTTCGGAGGTTTTGATGTCCAGTATTTGCCCTATGGATTTGGATTGAGCGTGAATCTGGGAAATTGAAAACAAACTAAATCCAAGAGTGATATACAAAGTGTAGGTAGGCATGGCTCGTTTTTTACTAAACAACTCATGTCTTGTCTTACTATGCTAATCCTTTAGTTTGTTTTAACAGTTAGCGGTCTGTTTTTGCAGTATTTAACAAAAAAAGAGGTGGCTAGATGGCCACCTCTTCAGTAATGTATTGCATTCGATAATGAATCATTTGGACACCATTTGCATAATTAATTCGATGAAGATGATTTAATTGAAATCCATCGCAGCATCCATCAAATAGGTGAATTCCATCACCCAGTAGGATGGGATTCAGTTTGATGATTAACTCATCTATCAATTGATGTTTTAATAACTGTTTCGCCAACTGCCCCCCTCCACATAAATAGATTGGTGAACCAACTTGTTCTTTCAGTTGATGAATGGTTTGACATAGCTCAGCTCTTTTGATAATCTGTACTTGTTCATGAGTGTCATTAAAACTTAATGAGTCAGAAACTATGAAATGATTCATGTGTGGATATGCTGGCTGTCCAGGCTGGAGGCCATATTGATATCCATATTCGTAAGTGTTTCGGCCCATGATAGTGGTGTCATAGTCTTTGAGTTGATTTAGATAATCGTCAACATGTTCACCACTTTCAATAAAACCGTTTGTGCTACCATCTTTTCTAGCAATAAAGCCGTCAAGAGATGTTGCAACATGATATATGATTGCTCTCATTGAGAATTGGAGTAATAGTGAAATAGAAATTAAAATTGATAGTTAGATCTATCTAGGGTTGAATAGATTATTACAATCATGATTTCTAAAGTTATGATTCGAAGAAATAGATAAAGGATTCAGGCACGTGCCTGCTGTTCAAATACACTTGCTATTTGCTTTGCTGATCTGGGAGGAGTTTCCCGTACGGATGTGTCTTAAAGAATCATAGAGTAAATATAGTAAAAGTTTATAATCCATATTTTTTAATGTGTTCTTCCAGACGAAACTGAGTGATTCTTTGAATGAGGTCCTTCGGTAAATCTTGTGTTAATGGGAACTGGACACTTCCTTTGGAACCCTTGTATTTAGATAAGTCTTCTTTGAATGCTTCAAGTCCAGATGGAGCAGGGTAGAACCCAATATGTTTTTTGAATCCTCCAAAATGAACGACGTTTTTACCTTTGATTTTATAAGTAGGGATGCCATAACCTATTACTTCTTCAGCTTGAGGTAGCATCTCTTTCAAGATGGTTCGCATCTCTCTTAACCGTATCTGAACTTTTTCATCAAAGCTTGAGATATATTCATCAACTTCATTCATGGGATATATTCTTTAAAGACTTTAGTTAACTTATTCAAAGTTATTACAATGACAGCCTTCATGAAATCAGTAAAACCGACAAAGTGAAGGGGTGATTGCGTCACTTAATTTATAGAAAATGGAGATATCAGAAGCAGCCAGGTTGATTGATTTTGAAGCAGGAAATGGAATCCAAATTTGGGCTGATCTGGGCTGTGGTGCCGGTACGTTTACTTATGCTTTAGCTTCCAAATTGCCCGATGACAGTACCATATATGGAGTGGATAGA
>CAXEKM010000176.1:0-1845 GCA_963996645.1 uncultured Marinoscillum sp. | reverse complement strand
TTTGATGTACAAGCCATAATCGAATAGCTCATCATCAGCTGCTGGTTCTGTTGTGTAATTATCTATTCTCAAGTGATGCAATACTGCAAATCCAGCCCTTGATAGATCATAAAAGTCTCTTGGTTTGGATTCAGACAGCCATGATTCCTCATGCTTATTGCCAGTTAAGTACAATCCTAGAATTTCTTCTTCCTTGTATTTCTCATTTTTCAAATGATACACTTTGCCAAACTCGAAGAATGATAAATTGCTCATTCTACGGTTGATGTTGTGTCTCACAGATTCAAGCGCTGTGTAAACTGGGCTGGTTTTCATGTAGCCTAGTTCTTCACTTGATTTGTTTAATATCTCAATTGGTTCACCACCTAAGTTCAGGTCCTGATAGTACTTTGGATTGGTCAGAGAGTTTGTTTGAATCTCAGACATTCCTGTACCTGACAAGAACAGTGATAAACTTTCTTGTACTTTGTAAGGTTCTTTTTCATCAAAAGAAGCCAAATAACCAGCAGAGAATGACTCCTCCAATGGGATATTATTGAACCCGTAGATTCTAAGTACTTCTTCCACTAAATCAGCCTCACGTGTTACCTCACTTCTGTATGGCGGTACGGTTGCTGTGAAAGTGCTGTCAGTAATATTGGAAGTTTCAATATCCAGGTTGTTCAGAATCTCGATGATTCGCTCATTTGATATTTCAATGCCGATTAATCGATGGAAATTGGCAAATGAAGTTTCTATCTGAACTGGCTCTATTTTGGTTGGATATAAATCCGTGTATTCAGACGCTAAATATCCTCCAGCGATCTCCAGAATTAAATCAATCGCCATGTGAAGGGCAGGAATAGTCATTTCAGGATCTGTTCCGCGCTCATATCTGAATGACGCATCTGTAGATAGTGTATGTCTCATCGCTGTAGCTCGAACTGAGTCTGCTGAGAAATAAGCACTTTCCAGAAATACACTAGTTGTTCCGTCTTTGATGCCTGAGTTGATTCCTCCGAAAACACCAGCAATACACATGCCGTCAGCTTCATCACAGATCATTAGATCATCCTGATGTAGCGTTCTTTCTTCTTCATCAAGTGTAGTGAACTTAGTGCCTGCAGGCATATTCTTTACGATGACTTTTCCTCCTTTGATCTGATCAGCATCAAATGCATGCATTGGCTGACCAAGGCTCATCATCACGTAGTTGGTGATGTCTACAATGTTGTTGATAGGAGAGAGGCCAATTGCTCTCAGTCTCCACTGCAACCAGTCAGGGGATGGACCAACTTTAATTCCACGAATTGTGGCTCCAGAGTACCTTGGACAAGAAGTAGTATTTTCTACCACTACTTCAATTGGATTATCAATTTTTGTTTCCTTAGCTTGTGCTGCAGGAAGTTTCATGGCTCTCTTGTAGAAAGCTTTTAGATCTCTTGCTACACCAAAGTGTCCAGTAGCATCTCCTCTGTTTGGAGTTAATCCAATTTCAAAAATTGGATCAGAGATACCTGACCAGTCTGAATAGCTATGTCCTTTTGGAGCATCATTTGAAAGCTCAATTATACCATCACTATCTTCTTCAAGACATAATTCTTCAGCAGAACATAACATGCCCTCTCCTGTATAGCCCCTAATTTCTTTCTTTTTTAAAACTAAACCACTAGATGGAATAGTAGCACCTAAAGGAGCGAATACTGCCTTAAGACTTTTTCTTACATTTGTCGCACCACAGACTACTGAAACTATTTTTTTACCTAAATCTACCTTACATATACTTAATTTATCTGCATTAGGATGGGAATTAACCTCAATAATTTCAGCAATAATAAAATCTTTTAACTTATCTGCAGGGTTATG
>CAXEKM010000175.1:0-3131 GCA_963996645.1 uncultured Marinoscillum sp. | reverse complement strand
CTCAATACGAAACAGTGGCAACAAGCGGCTGATATGTCCAAAGCAGTAATGGATTTAGGTTACTACCAGTTGTATCCAGATTTCCGCGAATTGTTCTTTGTGAACAACGAAGGTAACAGAGAAATGATCTCTGTTTGGCCGGCAATCAACCAGCAAGGGTATCATACCACCTGGCCAAATGGTATTGCCTCGCCAGATTTTTATTCTGCTCCGAATATCCCTGAATTGATTCGTGATCCGGCACAGATGGCTGCCTGGGCGACCAACTGGAGAGTAACTGACTGGGTAGTAGATGATATGGTTGCGGCCGATGACCGATCAACTCCTGCAGTGGATGAGTATACGGATGTGACAGGATCTGCACAGAAGTACAGCGATCAACGACCAGACAATCGTCGTTACATGAAGCTGTTTGATCCAAATGCTAAAGGTAATTTCCATGGAGTAGATATTCCGGTTATTCGTTATGCGGATATTTTGCTAACCAGAGCGGAGGCTTTGAACGAATTGAATCAGTCAATGGGTGAAGCCAAAGACTTAGTGATTCAGGTTCGTGAAAGAGCAGGTATTACGGATCACACAGACGTAACAGCTGCTGCTCAAGGTACAGCTTTTAGAGATTTGATTTTGTCAGAAAGAGCCAAAGAATTTATCCATGAAGCGAAAAGAAGAGAGGACCTGTTGAGACATGACCTCTTTATACCAAATGCAGAGGCACGGGGAGTTTCTGTGGATGGTACACATCGCAGAAGATTCCCTATTCCTGCCGAAGAGGCTAATAACAATGAGCTTATAGTTCAGGACCAGGGCTACAATTGATTTTCAATATTCATACTTCTTCATACTCAAAGTCTGTTCGGCATTGCCGAACAGACTTTAATTCATAATCAGCATGACTAGAAAAATACTCTTAGGATTATGCCTAATCCTTTCTACCTATATCATCCGGGCCCAAGAGCTAGAAACGCAACTTGGTGCAAATTACAACCACGACCCTGAACTTATTGAGATCGATTTAATGACTCGAGCAGGTGTTCGTTGGGTTCGTGTGACACCCAGGTTTTTTCGATATCTCAATGGGGAATTAGATCCAGCCACGGACGAAGGGTTGCAGCATATTATTGATGCGAGTAATGCCGGATACAATGTGGTGTTTGGGTTTCGATTTGATTTTCATCAGCATGAGCGAATTCCGGTGCCTAATTCGCAACGAGAGCGTGAGATGTTTGATGTGATTGGAGCAGTAATCGCTCGGATCGGACAACACATTGATATTTTTACCTTAGGAAATGAGCCCAACCTGGAAGCAGTTCAAGCGGATATGATTTATCAGGATTCTCACGGCGGTGTTCCTTTGGTGGTGTTTACACAGCGCTTACTGGATGAAGTAGTGGCACCGTTTTATGATCGCAGGCCTAGCTTCAAGCGACCTGAGATTTATGGGGGATCCATTCCTGCTATTTTTCAAACCTCTACACAAAACAATGAAGCCGTAAAAGGATTGCTTCAAATGGCTCAGGATGATGACCGAATCGCGGGATTTGATTTGCATTTTCACATTGAAAGTTTTGATGAGGTGGATGCTGGTTTTCAATTCGCTCGATCTATCATGCCAGAAAAGCCATTTTTGATCACTGAATTCTCTCTGCACAGGCTGTACAGAAGTAAAATTGATGAACAACTTGGAGTGACACAGGCCGGGATTGACTTTGCGGAGCAATATGGCTATGATCCCACCTGGGAGTCATACAGATGGTACACTGTAGTAAACTCTAATAAAGTGAAGCCAGATGAATTTCAAGCCTTTTTTGATTCACGTGAGTGGTATCCAGATAATTACCTGAAGCTGTTTCGTGAGAAATTCAATGAATATGGGGTCTTCTTGGCTACCTATCCAATCTTGCAGCAATCTGCCCCGCAAGTGCTGAATAGTACCTCTCCATTATGGTTTATCAATCCGGTGTACATGCAAGTGTCATTAGTGCCGGAAGCTGATGGACAACTAGGTGCAAATCCCCTGTGTGAAACTGATTACCTTGATTGGGCTGCGTATCGTTTGCCACTTGGTGAACTGTTTGAGACGATTGACGATACGATTCAAATTTTTCCAAATCCATCCGCAGGAATATTTACAATTAGTCGTAACGAGTTAATAGGTGATGTGCAGGTCACTGTTCATTCGCTGGAAGGTAAAAAACTATTCGATCAGCGGTTTTCGGAAGAGACTATTGCTATGGATTTGTCTAAGCTAAAATCTGGCATGTATCAGCTCACAATTACTGCTAATCAAGAGGTTTATTCCAAAAGAATTTTCATTGAATCAAATTAAGCGTTTATATTACGTTTATATTTAACTTTTCAAAATATAGTATGATTTGGCTTAGGCTATAGGCTAAATGGTAAAATAAGGGGATGTGCATTTCCTTATTGTCAAAAGTTATGACCATGGGAAAAAACATCGTTTATCTAATAATTATCATCACGGTTACACTTTTTTCGTGTTCAACAACGAAAGAAGAGACTGTTGTTGAAAAGCCGAATATCATTGTGTTTTATGTGGATGATCTGGGTTATGGAGATGTTGGGAGTTATGGAGCTACAGCTGTTAAGACACCTAATGTAGATCGTCTAGCAGCGGGTGGAGTGCGTTTTACTGATGGGCACTGCACTGCAGCGACTTGTACGCCATCACGCTATTCATTGCTGACTGGGAATTATGCTTTTCGAAACAATGCGGCTATTCTTCCCGGAGATGCCCCATTGTTAATAGATACCGCTGTTCAGACTTTGCCTAAAATGCTCAAGTCTGTTGGTTATCGAACGGCAGTAGTGGGTAAATGGCACCTGGGCCTTGGATATGGACAGATCAACTGGAACCAACAAATTTCTCCTGGTGCCAACGAAATTGGTTTTGACTATAGCTTTTTGATTCCTGCAACAGGTGATCGGGTGCCTACTGTCTTCGTAGAGGATGGATTGGTGTTGGGTCTTGATCCCAGTGATCCTATTACGGTTAGTTACAAAGAGAACATAGATCCTGATCCGATCGGGTTGGAGATTCCGGATAGCCTAAAGCAACTTGCAGATACCCAGCATAGCCAGACGGTGGTGAATGGCATTAGTCGCCTTGG
>CAXEKM010000174.1:0-13686 GCA_963996645.1 uncultured Marinoscillum sp. | reverse complement strand
TTAAACAAATCAAGAAAATTGCTTAAAATAGACATATGTTAGACTTCCAACAAAAAAAGCAACTTAGCATTCTAGTAAAGATTGCCATGGTTGATGAAGACTTTGCTGACGAGGAAAAAGCAGTCATCCAAAAAATCAGCAATAAATATGGCGCTACAGAAGCCGAACTTCAGGAAATCATCGATGCCCCAAGTTATACTGAAAGTCTAGCACCAATGTCTGTTATAGACAAAATGGATTTCATGATGGACTGTATGCTAGTTGTTCTTGCTGATGAAACCATTGCTAACTCAGAAGAGTATTTTGTGCTGCAAATGGCTAAAAAACTAGGATTTTCACCTGATGTTGTTGGTTTCTTAATTGAGCACAAGAATACTTCCAGAGAAGAAATGAAGGAACTCCTTCTCCCTTATCTTCTGTATTAAAGATCCTTCAGTCTCCACGCATTCAGTGAAGCCAAAAGCATTAGAACAGCCATGGAAGCGACCATGATTTCTATGCCAAAATAAGAAACAACAAGGCTCAAACCTCCAGAGAGTAATATCAACACGCCAATAGAAGTATTGGCCATTGAGATATATAAAGGACGCTCATCTTTTGGTGCATAATCCACCAAATAGGTTTTACGAGCCATTCGCGCGCCTCCATAGGTGATTATGATTAAAATAAACACGGGAGAATAAGTGTAGATATTCTGCCATTTTTCTGGTAACAGTTCAAATATTAAGGAATACCCGCAAACTACAGCGCCTATAACTCCAGTAATCATCATCAACTTTTTACTGCTTTTATCTGCAAATTTTCCCCAGAAAGGACTACTCACCATGTTACTTACTCCCGTTAATATCACAAATAAGCCCAACCCAGTTATTGAAACGCCAATTTTCTCCTGCGCATATAGTATAAAGAAGGGCTGAACCAGTGGAATAGACAGTAAAAGACCTCTGGTAATTAAGAATCTGCGATAATTAATGTCCTTCTTTAATATCGAAAGCCCATTTCTCAATTCCTCAACAGGCGTCCTTCCACCTTCTGTAGCACCAGCCTCTTCATCAATTAGAGAAAACAAAACGGCAGCTATTACCCACAGAGCAGAGGCAACTCCAAAAATCCAGATATAAACACTTTCATCTTTGGTGTTAGATAAAAAGAAGTAAAAAATCACACCAGTAATGGTAGTAAGCACTCCACCTCCTGTAGCCCTCAACGCCAACAATTGCCCTCGCTTACCCTTCGGAATAGTTTTTCCCATCACATCTTTGAAGGCTATGGAAGCTACACCACTCGCTATGCTGAATAAAGCCAGGGCGGCAACAACTATCCATCCAAAAACAGTTTCATCACCTATATGAATGGTTAAAGCAATCAACAACATGGAAAGAGCCTGCACAAGAGCAGCCCCAGACCAGAAGTATTTCCTTTTTTTAAACTTTCTGATTTTACCAGACACAAACAACTGTGGTAGTAATGAGCCAGCATTCTTTATGGGCACTAGAAGACCACTAAAAAAATGAGGAACACCTATCAATGAATACACCCATGGAATGACCAATGTAGGACTAGCTAATTGCACGGCTAATTTGGAGCTGAAGCCATTGAAGGCATTCAAAAAATAATTCCCCGGCGCTTCTCTACACGATTCATCCGAAATATCCTTACAAACACGCTGCTCCCCATCCTCTGTCAGTATTTCATAAAGATCATCCGCAATAGTCTCTTTGTTACTTTCCATTAAAGGAAAAACCAATCTCAAAACGACATGTTCTAATTTTTTTTCAAATCGCTGACCCAGTTTTCAAATGTTTCTTGTAATGGCCAGTAAAGGGAACATAAAAACAATGAAACTATGAAATCAAGAAAAGAACTTATCAAGATGTTCACATTGATACTTACAATGTTGAGCATGATTATTTGGACAAGCTGTTCGGAAGATGAGCCAGAACCAGAGGATCCAACGGATGAAGTCAAACTAGTTGCAGCTTTCTCTTTCACTCCTGAGTCGCCTACCATTGGAGAGGAAGTCACATTAGATGCTACCACCTCTTTTGACGAATCAACAACTGGTTTCGATATTGAATGGGCATTTACCGCCTTGCCAGAAGGAAGTGATGTAGAAATCACCAACACGACAGGAATTCAAGCGAAGTTTACCCCAGATAAAATCGGAGATTACGTGGTTGACCTAACAATAACAAGCCTGGACGGTGAAGTTACAGACACCAAATCATCCACCATCACGGTGATCCCAGGAGGATTCATTAGACTAAATGGAACAATTGAATCAGACAGAATATTGGAAAACATCAATGAAGAGGACGCTTCTCTTATCGATTATTTGGTAGATGGAAACGTACAAGTCTTAGCCGGCTTGACCATTCAACCAGGCGTAAAAATCGCTTTCGAGGAAAACACCTCACTAAGCATCACCTCCACTGGAACAATCGTAGCTGAAGGAACCGCTACGGACTCTATCGTCTTTACCTCTGCCAACGATGCCGGCGAACTTTACTGGAAAGGGATCTATGTGGCTTCAGGTAGCAATGTTAACAGCATTCAATATGCACAAATTAGCTACGCAGGTAATTCTGATTTTGACGTCACTGGATCAAACCATCCTGCAGCTATTGCTATCGAATCAACTGGTAAAATTAAAATCAACAATTCCACTTTCATGAACAACAAGGGCTATGCCGTATATGCCGACGATGATGGTGGTCAACTCAACACATTCACCAACAACCATTTTGAAGCAAATGTGAATGGAATTGCTGTATGGATGAACGAAGCAGCAGACATTGATAACACAACGACTTTCCTGAACAATACTGGAGCAGAAGTGGAAATATTCAGCTCTGATTTAGCCGAAGGTGAAGAAATCACCTGGCATGCACTAAGTGATAACGCTTCTTACACCATTTCAGGAAATTTAAATGTTAATGGTACACTGACCATTGCTCCTGGCACTTCTATCAAAGTAGAGGAAGATGTTATCGTTCGAATCTATGGTGCGATCATTGCAAATGGCACAGAATCCAATATGATCAGCTTCACTTCTGCAAATGAAGCACAAGAGCTTTATTGGAAAGGAATTTATATCAACTCTGGAGACAGCAGAAACCTGTTTAACTACACCACGATTTCCTATGCAGGAAATAGCGAAATGGACTTTACAGGACCAAACGAAAAAGCTGGAATCGGAGTAGATGCAAGCGGGAAAGTGTCAGTAACCAATAGCGTATTTACCAACAATGATGGTTACGCACTATATATTGATGATGATGGTGGTCAGCTGGAAACATTCACAGCTAATCATTTTGAGAATAATCCTAGAGCTGTTGGGCTACCGGCAGATGAAGTAGATGCTATTGATGAAGCAACTACCTTCACCAACAACACTGCAGCTGAGGTAGAGATTTTCAGCTCAACTTATTCTGATACTAAAATCAGTAACTGGGTGAAACTAACAGGATCTGCTACCTATAGGGTTTCGGGAAATGTTTACATCGTTGGCGAACTAACAGTCAATCCTGGAGCAAATTTTGAACTGGATGAAAATGTATTACTTCATGTAACTGGATCAATAAGCGCAGTTGGTTCTACTTCTGACCACATCACCTTCACTTCTTCTAATATCACAGGAGGTCTTCTTTGGAAAGGGATATACATTCAGTCTTCAAGCAACCTAAACAAGTTTGCTTACACAGAAATCTCCTACGCAGGAAATAGCGAAATGGACTTTACAGGAGCAAATTATGCAGCGGCAATTGGCGTAGAAGATGATGCTCGAGTTTCAGTAACTAACTCCACAATCTCCGACAATGCCTTCTATGGTCTTTACATTGACAATGATGGAGGTCAGCTGGGTGATTTCTCAGGCAATACATTTAGCAATAACGTTAGAGCCGTTGGACTACCAGTAGACGAAGTAGATGCTATAGATGGCGTTACCACATTTAGTCAAAATTCATATGCAGAAGTGGAAGTGTTTGCATCCACACTGTCAGACACTAAAGATGTCACCTGGAATAAACTATCATCAGACGCCGCCTACCGTGTAACTGGCGACTTGTATTTAACAGGAACGGTAAATGTAGCTGCGGGAGCATTATTTGAAATGAATGAAGATGTGCAGTTGGTCATAGGCGGATCAGGCGCAATGATTGCAGAAGGAACGGCAAGTGACATGATCACATTCACTACTGCCAACTTAGCTGGCGGAATACATTGGCAAGGCCTATTCTTCACATCTGGTAACAGTTTGAATAAGCTAGATTTTGTAGAAGTAAGCTATGGAGGCAATTCTCCGCATGATTTCACAGGCACTAACTACTCAGCCAATGTAGGAGTTGAATTAAACGCTCAACTAACAATGACCAATTCAGTAATCTCTAACAGTAGCTCATTTGGAGTATACTCTATTGGTACCTTGAACAGCATTCTGGATGCCAGCGCGAATAATACATTCACCAACAATGTAGATGGTAGTAGCAACTAGGCGGTCACCAACCCATCTTCATATGTTTCCTAATCCCAGCCACTTCGGCTGGGATTTTGTATTTATTCATCTCCGCCAAGCAGGATTATTCGAATATTAATTAGTAACTTTCCAATTCGCCTAAAACGCCCTAGACCCTATGATCAGTGAAACTGAACTCAATAAAATCATTGAGCGAATTAACGCTGGTGATCAACAAGCATTGGATCACTTATTTCCACTTGTCTATCAAGAGTTGAGACAAAGTGCCCACCTTATTCGAATTCGCTTTAGAAATCAAGATACGCTAAACACCACTGCATTAGTTCATGAAGCCTACTTAAAGCTTTCCAAAGCAGATTTATCACAACTTGAAAACAAGGCACACTTTCTCAACCTGGCATCCAAAGCCATCCGTCAGATATTGGTAAATGCATGTCAAAGTAAAGGGACTCAAAAACGTTCGGGAGAAAAAGTGCAAATCGATGATTTGGAAGAGCAACTTCAACTATCGGACGAAAGCAAATCCATCATTTTGCAAATACAAGATGCCTTGAATGTACTGGAACAAAAGCAGCCAGATTATACCAAAATTGTGGAATGTCGATTCTTTGCAGGACTAAGCATTGAAGAAACAGCTTCGGTAGTAGGAACTAGCCCTAGCACCGTAAAAAGACAATGGTCAATGGCCAAAACCTGGCTACACCAGCAAATCACTGCCGTTCCTGCATAAGAAAAACTCTGCCATGTCTGATCACATTACACGCGATGAATGGATAGCATTTATGTCATCCATAGATCCTAATACCGATATCGATCAATTAATCAATCAGCAGAAAGAAGCTGATGACTTCTTTGACTTGTTCAGTAAAAACCTGGAAAAAGAAATCGCCAACTGCCTGGAGATTAACCTGGAGCCCGGCTATCGAATTGGTAAATACGTTCTAATCGAGCAGGTTGGCAAGGGTGGAATGGCTCAGGTTTACCTGGCAAAACGAGCAGATAACTTATTCGAACAGCAAGTAGCCATTAAACTACTTCCACCTCATAACCTGACTGAAAATCACATCGCTCATTTCAATAAGGAAAGAGAGCTATTAGCCAGCCTTAATCATCCCAACATTGGTAAAATCTTTGATGGTGGCATTACATCAAATGGCATTCCGTATATAGTCATGGAATACATCGATGGGATTCCTATTGACCACTATTGCTCTTCAAATCAGTTAAATACTGATCAGAAAATCATCTTGATCATCAAGATTCTTGACGCCTTACAACATGCGCATAACAGATTTATTTTACATCGAGATTTAAAGCCTGGCAATATTCTTATTACTGCAGAAGGCGATCCTAAATTGGTCGATTTTGGGATTGGCCAAAACCTTACAACTGATTTCACCTCGGGGGAATCAGGCACTCTACGATACATGTCACCTGAAGTGATTCAACAAAAACAAACAACCACCCAATCAGATCTGTATCAAATCGGATTGCTGCTATATGAATTACTGAATAGTGGATCACCATTTAAAAGCTCCAACAAAGAGGATCTTCAGAAGGAGATTCTTAACTGGCAATACAACAAGCCTAATGCAAAAATCTCTAGAAGGTTAAATGATATTATCCAAAAATCGCTGGAATCACCAACAGAAAAACGCTACTTATCCGCTTCTGAGTTTGCTCAGGACTTAATCAATTACCAAACGCTGCACCCTACCATCGCCAGTCAGGCGGATTTTTTGGAACAATCCATTTTGTACATCCGCAGAAATAAAATTGCGGTGAGTTTAACATTGATCATCCTGGCTGTTTCCATAACCTCAGCTATCACCAACCAATTACAAGTTCAGCAAACACTGAGAGAGAAAGCTAAACTAGAAGAATCCAACAAATTTCTTCGAAGCGTCTTTGCAGCAGTAGACCCCAATCAAAATAATGGAGAGGAACTAAAAGCAAAAGATTTACTAAAAAATTCGGAAAAGGAAATCAGCAAAATAGAGGATAAGGAGATTAAAGCCTACAGCCTCACCCAGCTGGGAACACTCTATGCAGAACTAGGATTATGGAACGAGTCTGGACCAATATTCGAACAGGCACTGGAACTTTATTACAGTGTCCCATCTCCAGACCAAATTGAATTAGCTAATGCTCAGAACAATTTCGCCGGATACTTTAGAAATATCAGTGAACTAGACAAGGCTGATTCCGTAATCAATATCGCTGTGGGTATTCTGGAGAAAATAAGTACAGATTATCCCATTGCTTTAGCAGAAACTTACCGGGAGAAAGGATACATCCTCTATATGCTGGGCAAGTATGATGAAGGAACTAAATGGAGTCAAGAGGCGATAGCGATTTTAATTGAGGCTCAGAAAAACAACATTTCGCCAAATCAGGAATACACCAAAGACACAAAATTGACTTTGGCTAGCTCTTATAATACTCTCAGCTCTAACCTGCGAGAAGAATCCAAATTGCAAGCATCTCTGGAAGCTGCCGAAAAAGCATATCAACTTGCAGAACCAGTTAAGGAACAAGAATTTAGTGCTTATGGACTGTCACTTACCAATTTAGCATTGGTTCACAATCGGATGGGTAATTACGATAAACAATTAGACTACCTTAAACTCAACCTGGAAGAGCAATTGAAACGCTTTACAGTGGACAACCCTAGAGTCCTTACCTCCTTAGCCAATCTTGGAACCGCCTATTATAAACTCGAACAATATGACAAATCTGACTCTCTTTCGCTAATTGCTTACGATACCTATTTGAAAAAATATGGCCCCAATAACAACTATACACTAACCACACTTTATAACCTTGGCAACTCCAAAATGGATCAAGACAAATATGAAGAGGCGAATGGGTATTTTGTAAAAGTCCTGGCAGGAGATATAGCCAACCTTGGCGAGAATCACCCATATGTAGCAGGAGACTACACGAGCCTAGGCAATGTTCAGTATTACCTTCATCATTGGAAAGAGGCTGAGAAGTATTACCAAAGTGCCTATACCATTTACCTCAATACCTTTGGAGAAGAACATCAAAAAATCAGTTATACCAACTGGCTGCTTGGAAGACTATATTGGGAAATGAACCAACCTCAGAAAGCCGAACAGCACTACCAGAAAGCAATCCAAATCAGTAAAAATGTACTCGGAGAAGACCATCACCTTCACCAAAACTATTTGGCTGAATACGACTCATTGTTCAATCAAATCACCCAATAGAGCTCTCAAAACAGTTTTTCGACAAAAACGAAACAAATATTTCCTCAAATTCGACAAAACCGAAACTAATCATTTACATTAGCAGAAATCATTTAGGCTAATAGTAACAGATTATGAAAGGATCTCAGCTCGGAGAATTGGAAGAAATCATCTTATTGACTGTAGGAGCACTGTATGATGACGCCTATGGTGTGGCAGTGATGCAAGATGTGGAGCAGCGAACAGGACGCAAAATCACAATAAGCACAGTACACTCTGTACTGAAACGCCTTGAAGAAAAAGGCTATTGTGAATCCAGATACGACGGAGCAACCAATGAGCGCGGTGGAAGACGCAAACACCTTTTTCGTGTTACAACGGCAGGAGAAAATGTCCTGCATACTTCTCGAGAAATCAGAAATGGTCTTTGGAATGCCATTCCAAACATGGCTTTTAACAAGAAGTAATGGACAAACAAGAACCCAAATGGATCATCAGGTGGCTCCGAAGGTTCTGTGATCAGGATCTCATCGAAGGAATAGAAGGCGACCTTTTCGAATTATTCGAATTAGAATCCAAAGAATATTCCACATCCAAAGCAAGAAGACGGTACATCTGGAGAGCACTCGGTTTTTTCAGAGCTGCCTTAATCAACAAAAGAAAATCAATCACTTATCAACTTACCGCAATGATTGGAAATTACCTTAAAATCAGCATCAGAACTGCATTAAAGAACAGAACCTCCTCTATGGTTAATTTACTGGGGCTCACTTTAGGGTTAACCGCTTGCGGTTTCCTGGCCCAATACATTTATCAGGAATGGAGCTACGATCGTCATTTTGCGGATTATGATAAAATCTACCGTTTAACGCTTGACATGGAGTTTGGTGATGAAATGACCAAACTAGCAATTTCTCCTTCTGGTTTTGGGAAAGCCGTAAATGACAAAGCGCCACAAGTAGAGACGTTCGGAATGCTGCGAAGATTTAGCAATTTCCAATTCAAGAAAGGATCTGAGTTAGTAAAAACCAGTCACATCTATCAAACAGAAGCTGGCCTTCATAACATACTCAATTATCATTGGCTTTCAGGAGATCCACAAAAAGCACTATCAGAACCATACTCCATAGTTCTAACCCAATCACTAGCTGACAAATTATTAACCAACAACTCCAACCCAGTTGGTCAGATCCTTACTAGAGATAACGAAGACCAGTATACCATTACAGGGATTATTGCCGATCCACCTATTACTTCCCACATTCATCCAGAGGCATTCATTTCGCTATCTGATCCCAACGTAGTGAATCAAATGGATGCCTGGAGATGGGTAACCTATGTAAAAGTAACTGAGTCATTTGATACCAATAAGTTTGAGCAAACGCTCGCAGAAATAAGTACCGACATATTTGGTGATGAAGGTGGAAGCGGGCGAGGTAAAATCATTATTCAGCCAGAAAAATTGACAGACATTCATTTCATTTCCGATCGAAAATTTGAAATGGAAGCCAACGACGGTAATAAAATCTATATCCAAGGATTCTCTATATTAATGATACTGATCCTATCCATGAGCATCATTAACTATGTCAACTTAACCACTGCACAAACCCACCAACGCTTAAAAGAAGTGAGTGTTAGGAAAACATTTGGAGCGCAAAAGAAGCAAATCATTAGCCAGCTCTTTTTTGAATCAGGTCTCATGATTGGAATATCGGTTTCAGTTGCACTTATCATTATAATTTCTGGACAATCTATTTTCCAAAACTATGCAGGCATTGAGCTAAGTATTTTCCAAATGCTCAACTGGCAAGCAATTTTAATGGTCGTTGCTGTTCTGCTTTTCATTTTACTCTTTAGCGGCATTTACCCATCACTGAAATTGTCTGGCATCAAGGCCTTTCAAAAAGAACTTAAGACGAAAACCAACCGATTTAGAAGTGTATTGATCTTATTTCAGCTGTCACTTAGCTGCCTGGTACTAATTGGAACTACCGTAGTTTATCAGCAGTATCAGTTCATGACATCACAAGAATTAGGCTTTGATCAAAATCAAATTATCACCACCAAAATGGATGATGTAGCCATCAAGAACTATTGGGTAATCCATGATAAACTGATGCAGTTACCTGAAGTGAAAGCAATAGCTTCAGCAGAACATTCTCCGGGAGAGATGGCACCGATTAACAACTTCGAATACAACACAAATGATGGCCCTAAAAAGGTCGTGTGCCCTCACATCTGGGCTGATCAGCATTATGTGGAAGCACTTCAGTTGAACATCATTGCAGGTAAAGATTTCGAAGACTACAGAGGTAACGACGGCAAACGAATCGGGGTATTGATCAATGAGACATTCGCTGAAGAAAGTGGATGGACTCCAGAAGAAGCTGTTGGCCAAACGCTCAAATCAGGAACTCGTTGGGAAGACAAAATCATTGGGGTGGTGCAGGACTTCCACTTCGTTTCCCTTCATCATGCCATCGAACCCATGGTGATCCGACATATAATTGGTGGACGGGATCTATTAATCAAGACAGCCAGCACTGATTACCAGAATCTCATGACAGAGATCGATCGTATCTGGCAAGAGACAGCAGGAACCGAGCAAGCTGAATTCACTTTCCTCGACAAGCACTTTCAGCAGCAATACGAAAAAGATCAAAAGCGAGCAGAGCTATTCGCAGGATTCTCTTTCTTGATCATTTTCATCTCCTTAGCAGGCTTATTTGGGTTAACCACATATACCGTACAACGAAGACTGAAAGAAATGAGCATCCGCAAAGTTCATGGAGCCTCAGCCATTCAGATTCTTAGTTTAATGACCAAAGAGTTTGGCATATTGTCTTTGCTGGCAGCATTTATAGCACTCCCTACTGCATACTACGTTTTCAATTCGTGGCTGGAAAACTTTGCTTATGCGATCAACTTACAGCCTATTTTATTGACACTACCAGTACTTCTTTTGATGCTACTCATCTTGCTTACCGCTGCAATACGCTCATATAAAGTGGTACAGGTAAACCCTGCACAAATACTCAGAGATGAATGAAAACACCAATAGCGATTATAGTCCTGATTCTTCTTGGGGGTTGCTCTTCTCCTGGACCTGGAGAGCAAGTCTGGGTAGATGATGGGCTCGCCAATGAACTAGATGGTTACTGGTTGTATTTACCCCGAACATATCAGGATGATAAAGAATGGCCAGTATTAGTTTACCTGGTAGGTGGAGATATGGCTGCCGGGCCAAATCCAAGAACTGCTAAAGATGAAGGTCCCATCAGATATGCTTTGAGTAGCAGTGATGAGCAATTGAAACACTATGTGCTGGATTCATTTATCATCATTCATCCGCACATGACCACTGGTCCACGCGAACAGCGACAATGGGGACAGCATGCCGATGCAATCATTCACATCATGGATCAGGTGGCTGAAAAATATCATGGCAACAAATCCAAAGTAACAATTACTGGCGCTAGTAAAGGTGGACATGGGAGCTGGGATGTTGCTAAAAAACATCCCAGCAGGTTCAATAAAATTATCCCAATTTCTGGTCGAATCAACTGCAATGAAGACTGCAAAGCTTTACTAAACAAACCGATATGGATCATCCATAATGACGGAGACCAACAAGTAGAATCGGTTTATTCCAAATCGGCTGTACAGTGGTTTGAAGATCAAAGTGTACTGTTCAACAGCGTAAACAACATGAATTTGCCCTCTTCAGAACTAACCAATCAGCAACTTTTCACCTTATTCCCTAAAGACGGACACGACGCCTGGGGAGAAGCTTATTCTTCACCACAACTGTATCAATGGATTTTAAGAGATTGATCAAAACCTCAATTTTGACCCGAGAGTCCAGGTCATAAAATTCCGTTTTGGTGAAATCACATTATCACTAAACATTCGTAGATAACTCGCCTCACCAAATACCACCCATTTAGGAGTTATTCTATATTCGGCTCCACCTCCTACCGACAAGTAAGGAGTGACATAAGTCGATTTCTCTCCAGCAAGATCTCGTGTTCTTTCCTGATAAAGAACTCCTCCATCTGCCTTGGCATATAGACCTAGTCTCTTGTTAGAAATGAAATAATACTTACTCGAAGCTGAAAAATTCCATGTCTCGGCGATAGCCCCATTTCTGGTGTAACTAAGATTGCCACCAACCACCATGTAATCAGAAACCCAACGACCATAACCTACGGCCAGTTCTGTATATCCTGGGGCAGCATCGATGCCATCTTCATATATTCTATGCCAACTGTTGTAATTAAGACCAATCTCATTGGTCCCTTTCATTCCAATCCTTCCCGATTGACCATAGGCAAAACTGGTCAATAGCATTAGCATCATTAAAGCTGTGTTTTTCATTATTATGAGAGTTTGATTTAGCAGATAACGATCATTGATAGGTATTATTTCGATTAACTGTTTTACAACATATCAATTTCTACTAAAATCGAAATCTCAGCCCAGTAGTCCAGGAGAAATAACCTCTGGATTCTTGTTTGTACTTTACTCTCAGGTAATTTCCCTCACCAAAGACTGAAAACTTGGGAGTAATTCTATATTCGGCACCAGCACCTATTTGACCTATTAAGAAAGTGTTTGTGATATGATCTTTATCCCCTTTAGACCCGACGGTCACTATCCTTTGCTGGATTCCGAATTCAGTTTTGGCATACACTCCCAATCGCCTGGTGGACACCAAATACTCTTTCCAATAAATGCTGGCATTCCATCTTTGTTGTCTACGGCCGGAATAGGAATATCCTACATTGGAACCCACCACACTGTGATTGGTGATCCACCTTCCGTACCCGATGGTAAAATAATCATTAGAGTATGGGGAATTGATCTTGCCATTGTAGATCTCATTCCACCGATTATAGTTAAGGCCAACCTCATTGGTTCCTTTTAGGTTAACCTTATTCGATTGACCATAGGCCATGCTAGCCAATAGCATTAGCATCATTAAAGCTGTGTTTTTCATAAATGTGTGAGTTTGATTAAATAGCTATGAATCAAACATATAACAGTTATAAAATCAGCAGAATGATTTTAACAATTGTTAACCATGATTTTAACTCCAGTTAACGGTTCCAATAAAGATTTTCACAAAATTTTGTAAATACTTTCCTCCTTATGCTCCCTCTCTTGCTGCTTTAACAGCTTGACCCAATTGGTGAACGGCCATTGCATAGAGCTTGCTATGATTGTATCGAGTGATCACGTAAAAGTTATTGAACCCAAACCAATATTCTTTTGATCCATCTTCATGGTCCAACTCAATTAATGCAGCTTTTGCAGATGGCGACATGTTGCCAGAAGGCATGTATCCCATATCACTGTAATATCTCAATGAATTACTTGGCTTTACCGACTTGGTACTCACCTCTTGAGGATTGATGATGCTTGAAACTTGCATGGTCACTCGTTCACCTGTTTCCCATCTGTGGACTTTCAAATAATTGGCTACTGAGGCAATAGCATCTTCTGGAGTCAACAGATCTCGCGTACCATCATCGAAACTTTTCGCATACGCCTCATAACTACTTGGCATAAACTGACAGTATCCCATAGCTCCCGCATAAGACCCTTTAACTGTGTAGATATCCAGGTTTTCTTTTTTAGCTAGTGTTAGATAGTTTTCCAACTCCGCTTTGAAGAATGAAGAACGCTTAGGATAACCAAATGCCAATGTATACAAGGCATCTAAAACTCGATAAGAACCTTTGATTCTCCCAAAATAGGTTTCCACTCCAATGATCCCAATAATGGCCTCCTCAGCTACTCCAGATTCTTGACTGACCTGACGAATCACATCTGCATATTCGTCCCAGAATTTAACACCTGCCTCAATGCGTTCATCTTTCATAAAGATATTTCGATAGCGCTCCCACGTCATGGTACCCTCTGCAGGCTTACTAATTTTATCAATGATAGACTGGTCATACTTCGCAGCATTCATAATGACTGTCAGATCCT
>CAXEKM010000173.1:0-2209 GCA_963996645.1 uncultured Marinoscillum sp. | reverse complement strand
CTTAGATAAAGGCCGCACTTGGACTAAGTATGCAAATAATCCCGTCCTAATGAATCCTGGAATAAGGGATTTTAGAGACCCTAAGGTATCCTGGAATCCGGATGCAGATAAATGGATCATGATTCTTGCCGCAAAAGATCATGTAAATATGTACAGCTCACCTGATTTACTTGATTGGTCATTGGAAAGTGAATTTGGTCGTTCCATTGGAGCACATGGAGGAGTTTGGGAATGTCCCGATCTATTTCCACTTAACGATGAAGTAGGCAATACTCATTGGGTAATGTTGGTAAGTATTAATCCTGGCGGGCCACAAGGTGGATCCGCCACCCAATACTTCGTAGGGAAGTTTAACGGCAGTGAGTTTACGCCATACGATTCCATCACGAGGTGGGTTGATCATGGAGCAGACAATTATGCTGGAGTTACATGGTCTAATGTTCCTGAAAATGACGGTAGAAGACTGTTCTTGGGATGGATGAGTAATTGGCAATACGCAACCACGGTACCAACCCATGAGTGGCGCAGTGCCATGACAATTCCAAGAGAGCTTATGTTACAGCACATCAATGGCGAACTTGCTCTCGTTTCCAAACCAGTTTCTGAGATTAATTCTATTGAGAATAAGCCTGTTGAATTCACACAATCAGTGTCATTAAAAAGCCCATTGGTGAAAATTGACTTGAAGGTTAATGATGAGCCATTTCAGTTAGACTTGTCCAATGGACAAAAGGATAAGCTAGTGATAACATACACAGGAGAGTTCTTATCTGTCAATAGAGCCCAATCAGGCAAAGTGAATTTTAACCAGGCTTTTCCAGCTACACATTCTGTTAATGTAAAGGATCTGGAGGTCAAACAAATTCGGGTTTACTTGGATCGCTCGTCATTGGAAGTATTTGTCAATGAAGGCCAACGAGTGATAACAGACTTGATTTTCCCGAATCAACCATACAATAAATTAACACTCGATAATCAAAGCATTCAAGCTCAAGTAACATATCTAAACCCGGTTTGGTAGGAATAAAATGAAGATTTTAGCATTTGGAGAGGTCCTTTGGGATTTCATCGCAGGAGATAAGTTTTTTGGAGGAGCGCCTGTAAATTTTGCGGCGCATGTGGTTCAGTGTGGAGCTGAGGCGGCAATTGTCACAGCATTGGGCACTGATAGGCTTGGAGATCAGGCGTTGGAAGAAGTGCAAAAGGTTGGGTTAGGTGATCAGTTCGTGCAACGAGTAGATAACAAGTTGACAGGACGCGTAATGGTTACCTTGACCGATGGGCAGCCCAGTTATCGAATTAAGAAAGACGTTGCTTTTGATTTCATGCAAAAATCAAAGGTAGATCTTTCTCTGGTGTCAGGATATGATGCGTTTTATTTTGGAACCCTTGTTCAAAGGAACCTAGACTCCAGGGAAACGCTGTATCATATTTTGGATAACTCACATTTCAAAACCATCTTCTATGACGTTAACCTTAGGAAAGATGGCTACTCAAAGGAAACAGTCGATAGGTCTTTTTCCTATTGTACCATAGCCAAGATGAATGAGGAGGAAACCCTTATCCTGAGTAGACTGCTCTTTTCTGAAGACTTAGCTCCACAGCTATTTGTAAAGAGGCTAATGGAAAACTACAAGCAAATTCAGATCATTTTAGTGACCTCTGGTTCTAAAGGATGCACGGTATTTTGTGATGGTATCAATAAGACAGTAGCCTCCGAACCTGTAGAGTTAAGAGATGCCGTAGGTGCTGGAGATGCATTTTGTGCCGCATTTCTTACAACATACATAAAAACCAACGATCCTTACAAAGGAGCTCGTATTGGTAATATGGTGGGCGGTTTTGTGGCATCAGAAAGTGGAGCCATCCCACAATATCCAGCCAGATTTAAGAGAAAAGTAGAAGTCCTAAGCGAAGGCCTGAGCTAAAAACAGTAGTAGTTGAGTCAACCTAGTAAGCGACACGAGCCACCTCCATTTTGAGGTGGCTTGTCATTTTTTCACTAACCGCGTATGATTATCAAAACTCAGGAAATAGATATTAACATTAAAATTGATCTCACCGGAGTACCCGGGGGATCAAGTCATCAGGTCAGCATTGGCTCATCTGTAGAGAAAATAACAACAAACCTTTCAGTTTCACAGATTGCATATTTATTTCGGCTTTTATACGATCAGGAGATCATCTTAGCCCAAAATAAAAGTGACCT
>CAXEKM010000172.1:0-3800 GCA_963996645.1 uncultured Marinoscillum sp. | reverse complement strand
CATGTATGGTAACCTGTTCAATGGTTTGATACTGGGTAATGCAGAAGGATTTACATTGGTTGATGGCTCAAAAGTAGAAAAGCAAAAAGTAGAGAAAATCCAATCGTTCGAAATTGGTTATAAAGGTGAGGTGGTTCCTAGAAAATTATTCCTGGATGCGAACGCTTACTACAACATATCAGAAGATTTCCTTTCTCCAGTAACAGTTGTTGGTGTAGCTACAGAGCGTGGTGATCAGCCGATGTCTGAAGTGCAGTCTGGTTATGGAGCATTTGGTGGGTTAGTTGCTACATATGTGAATTTCGGTAAAGTGAATACTTACGGGTTTGACCTTGGTACTAACGTCTACTTCAACGATCAGTTCAACTGGACATTTAACTACTCGTTCTTTGATTATTCTTATGATGAAGATGATCTTGAAGAGAATGACTTCAATGGAGACGGTGTAGTGAATAAGCTCGATGTATTGGTAAATGCTCCAAAGCATAAGTTTGGTACTGGTCTTTACTACAGAAGTAAGAAATTGTTTAGCAACATCTATGTTAGATGGGTACAAGAATATGATTACTTCTCTAGTTATCAGATAGCAGCTAAAACTCAGGATCTTACCTGGAGAGGTACTCCTGTAGTAGAGAATGCTAGAAGCACTGATTCATGGAATTATGGTCCACTTGGAGGGTTCGTAAATGTAGACTTTGGCGTGGGATACAAAATCAGTAATGTATTTACTGTATCCGGTCAAGTAACTAACTTATTTGATGCTGAGTTCAGAGAGTTTACCGCAGCTCCATTTACCGGTAGACTTTACTCTTTGGAGTTGAAAGCGAAGCTTCCAGCTATCGGAAAGTAATTAAAATCACTTCTTCATAATGCATTAAAAAGGCCGCTTTTGCGGTCTTTTTTTATATTACAAGGATGAAATCGCTTCTTACTACTGCACTCGTACTTGTGTTGATCTCTTGTGACACCCAAAGGAATAATTCAAAGGAGATTGAAGCAATTGTTCAAAAAGAGCTTGATGAATTAAAGTCCGATGAGGATTTAAAAAACTACTTGTTGCAGTTGCATGAAGATGATCAAGGTATACGATTGGAGCGTAATGAAGCTAATTTTGAGCATAACTCCATGGAGGATAAGCAAACATCTATGCAAATGATTGAACAGGATGCTGTCAACTTGATTCGGGTGGAGAAATTAATGAAAAAGTTTGGTTATCCTGATCCAGAAAAGGTTGGTGCACAGGCTGCTAACACACCACTATTGGTTATTCATCATTCTTCTGATACTGCTTTGCGTCGAAGATATTTCCAGAATTTATATCAAGCTTATCAGGAAGATAAATTGAATCCTGACTTGTTTTTACTTTATCTGGAAAGAACATATTACATGGAGACAGGTGAAAGAATTCAAATGGATGGTCCCTTTCAGTTTGATGATAAGGTGCAGTTGTTAATTGGTAAACTGAAATTTTAAAATAAGAAAAGTCTCACCCCAGCACAGAATGAGACTTTAAAACACAATGTACAATGATGATTCCTACAGTCGAATCCCCACTACCAACACATCATCTGTTTGACCTTCCTTAGTTCCTTTCCAGTCTTTTAGAATAGTCTTAAGTTGGTCTAGTTGTTGGTCACAATTTTTTGAATACACTTCGGATAAGGTCTCCTGAAGTCTTCTGCTTGAATATTTTTTGCCCGTTTCTCCTCCAAATTGATCTTTGAAACCATCAGAGGCTGCATAAATCATAGATCCAGGCTTGTATTTGATGGTGATGTCCTGGATTTCATATTGACCATTTACTTTGATCTTTTGAGATTTGATCTTCACATTATCATCTTCTCCAATGTAAAATAGCTCTTGACTAGTGGTAGCAAGCTTGATCTCATTTTTAGATTCGTCGATGAACATTAAAGTTGCTTCCATATTGTCACGAATTAGGTCTGCCTGACCTGCTTCTAGTAATTCTTGTACTTTCTGCTGTGACTTCTCGATTATCAATGAAGGAGATAACGTTTTGTATTTCTGTAGGTAAGACTTTACAGTGGAAGTACACAGTGCCGTTAAGATGGCGCCAGAAGCTCCATGACCAGTACAGTCTCCAACGAATACCACCTTCTTATTTTGGATAGAATCGAACACATAGAAGTCTCCACCTACTTCATCCTTTGGTTGATCAAAAATGAAATGATCTTCAAAGAATTGTTGTTCTTGCGCATCCTGTCTAAATAGTGCCTGTTGGAGTTTTTTAGCGTAGGAGATATTCTCGTCCAATCGAGCTTTTTTATCTTCAGCGTCTTTCTCTTTTTCCTTGTATTCGGTGATCAAAGATTCAATAGCCATGAAGTGACTTGGACGCTCCATTTCATCAAAGATTGGATAGATGTCCAATTGAAGCCAGTAGGAGCTTCCATCTTTGTGGTAGTTTAAGATGGACTCATTTACTCGCTCTAGATTGTTAATCTTTTGGCTGATTCTGTGAATCGTTTCAGGATTTGTATCTGGTCCCTGTAGGAAGGTGCCAGGTTTTTTTCCTTTCACTTCGTCAAATGTATATCCGGTTATTTTGGTGAATCCTGAATTGCAATATTTGATGGATCCATCTAAGTCCGTAATGATTACTGCGTTGTTAGTGTTGTGCACTAAGTCTGTAAAAAGTGGTGTTGTGTTGTACTCTAGTTCTTTCGTGTAATTCAGCATGACGGTACTGGTATGATGTAAAAACTGATATAACTTTTCGTTGATATATTGTAATAGTTACAAGGTGAAGATCAACCAAAAGATGACGAATCACTACTTTTTTTCGATTAAAAAACGCCGTTTGAAGTAAATCAGGTGATAGTCGCATGACCTTTAAGAGAATTACCTAAGCGAATATTTTAGGGGTGTGTGCATGCTTATTAGAATTGAAAAAACAGAGCTTTTTTTTGCCAATTTAGCAGGATTAAATCAATGGGCTTTTTAGCTCTTTTGTGCTTCTAGCAGTGCACACTTTTGACAATAGACTTGAGCTTCCTCTTTGTGGAAGCGCACTTTGGTGCCTGCAGGAATCTCATCGTAACATCTATCACAAACCATGTCCATGTCTGCAGTCATTATTTCAAAACCAACTATAGGCACCAGCACATCACCAATGATGTTCGGCCACTTGCGCGTTTTGACAATCATGTCTCTATAGTGTTCATCGATTTTGCGCCAGCGTTCTCTCCATTGCTCTTCTACACCACAGTGGATCATGCTTGCTTCCATTAAGTCGTTGCGGTAATCGAACAGCTCATTATCAATAATCATCCAATGGTGTGCTGATCTGGGGTAGGAGCCAAAGAAGACTTTTTCTCCAGTCATAATCTCCTGAAGAAAATTGAATTGCTTACCTATCGCTCTATCTATGGATGTGTTTTGGAAGAAAGAACTCAGTTTTTCATCTTGATATACTCCATGGTAGAAATGGGTAAGCACTTCCAGAAGTAGTTCGCCATTTTTCAGAGCCTCCCAAAGTTCAGGATCTGGTTTCGGGTGTTCCCAGTCTTCTTCTTTACGAAATTCGTATGGAGATTCGGCGATGGGTTTTCTTAGATCTTCTAGTTTAGGTTTTTCTAGATTTAAATCACCAATTGGCGTGGTGATGCAAGGTAAAATTATTTGGTTGGCAACCATAAAATCAGGAAGGTCTTTGTGTGCCCCAGGTGGAATAGGTCCACTTATTACCTTGGTTTTGCAGCTTTTGCAATTACCTTTTTTGCAAGAAAACGGAATCTCCTTTCCTTGTCGCATCAAGGCCTCAAGGATAGTTTCGTCAT
>CAXEKM010000171.1:0-3594 GCA_963996645.1 uncultured Marinoscillum sp. | reverse complement strand
TAACTAAGCTAATTCCCTGATGAGAACGCCTTGGTGCAGGAGACATTCGAAATAGCTTCCCTTTGATCAACTCTACTCGCTCTTCAAAAGACCAGCGCAAGTAATCCGCATAAGAATACGTAGCCTCTGGCTCTAACACAGAGATGTCGTCTATTTTGGGTTCCTTCTGTTGGTATGATGCGGACATAGTAGATAAAGTTAAAGGTTTTACTCATTAAAACATCACTGCCTTCTGTTTGCCAAAAGTGGTGGTGGCTCACCTGTAAAAGGATTCCAACGACCAATGGTTTTCGCCTGAATACCAGAAGCACGCATCACCGATCGATCACCAAACTTATCCCGAATACGATCCATGGCATGATACAAATTGAGTTGCTCCTCACTGTCATCAAACAAGTCTATCTGATAAAAACCATTCACCAGATCACTCATCCGAATACCAATCAAGCGCACGAGAAGTCTCTTATTATAAAGCTTATCAAACAATTCTAAAGCTCGTGGTATCAACACATGATCTGCTGCTGTATAAGGAATGCGAGACTGTAGCGTATAGGTATTAAAATCGGAATAACGAACCTTTACCGTCAGGCAGGCTGTAAGCTTTTGTCCTCGACGTAACTGAAAAGCCAGATTCTCTGCCATAGCCGTCAATATCCCTTTGAGCTTGGTCACATCAATCGTATCCCGATCAAAGGTACGCTCCGTAGAAATAGACTTACGCTCAGAATAAGGAATAACTCTGGATTGATCAATACCATTGGCTTTGCGCCAGATACTAGCCCCATTCGCTCCAAAAGCACGCTGCATCAGGTCAATAGGCATCTCCTGGATGGTATGGATCTTACGCACTCCCAAACTCACGAGTTTTGCATAGGTCTTATCTCCCACCATCGGGATCTTCTTCACAGAAAGAGGGCCTAAAAAAGCTTTTTCATGCCCATATTCGATGCGCATCTGATTATTAGGCTTAGCCTCATTCGTAGCAACTTTAGACACGGTCTTATTCTCCGAAAGACCAAATGAAATCGGCAAACCTGAATTCTCAATAATCTTTGATCGTAGTTCATTGGCAAGTCTCCACGTGCCATGAAACTTATCCATCCCCGTCAGGTCTACATAAAACTCATCAATAGAGCTCTTCTCCAAAACAGGAACAGACTCCTGAAGAATATCGGTCACAATACGCGAATGTTTGGTATAATCTGCAGAATTTCCCCTCACAATGATTGCTTCAGGACAAAGCGACCTGGCCAACTTCATCGGCATGGCTGAATGAATACCAAACTGCCGGGCTTCGTAACTACACGATGCCACCACGCCCCGATCACTAGTACCACCAATCAAAACAGGCTTACCAATAAGCTTGGAGTTCTTCAGTCGCTCTACCGAAACGAAGAAAGTATCTAGATCGAGATGTAAGATTGCATTCACACAACAAATCTAATAATTTTAGTATTAAACTAATATTTTTAGCTTAACAAATTATAAGTCTCTGACACTCTTTAAATTTCAATTCAGCCTTCTGACCGAGAATATAGATTCACTCAACGAGTACCTACAATTAATAGCTCAAAAACATATTCTCTTTGCTTCATAAATCCACCATTTATAAACAAGAAAGAAAATGTTTGAGTTAATCAGAAAAATCGTAAAAGATTCACCGCTAGAAGTAAAATACAGCAAGACTCTTAACAACTTCACAGTTCTATATAAAAACATTGCTATCCTTTACGTAGGAGACGAGCAAGAATGTAAAGAATTCGTAAGAGGCTACGAACAACACATCTCCGGCATAAACTTTCAGTTTGATAGACTCAACTAAGCAGCCATCACTCAACAGCCATAGTAACCGTAACGCTCCCACTAAAATCATCTAGATTTAGATTCAAAGCAGTAGGTAAAAATTCAGGAAAGTCAGTCAGCACCATATTGGAAGAAATCTGCTGTTGGTAAACCTGGGAAGAATCTTCATTATATACAGCAAGGCCCATTTCACCCTCAGAGTATTCTGCGATTACCAAACTCATGACAAATGCAGTAGAGTCAAAATTCAAACTTGAATTGATCTGCTGTGAATAGCCTTTGGCCCGCACCACATAACTAAAAGCATTAGCCGTATTGGTAGTCACAGGAATATTGTTTGCAAAATTTACGTCCAGATTTTCAATATCATCCGTATCAGAGCAACCAACAAAACATAGCGCTAGAGGCAATAGGAAAACGAGTAGTTTTTTCATTACGGTAATAGGTTTAGTGATTATACCATTAAGAGTCACCAAACTGCTAAAAGGTTGGAAATCAGGCACAAAAAAAGGTCAACCGAACTCGGATGACCTTCCTATTATTAGTAAATCTTAAGATTATGCGATCTCTACCAATTCGATTTCGAAAATCAAATCCTGCCCCGCAAGTGGGTGATTCGCATCAATCGTGATGTTTTCTTCAGAAACTTCTTTTACAATAACATGAGTTTGCTGACCATCCTGATTAGTAGCCACCAATGTCTGACCAGCCTCCGGCTTCATATCTGCTGGAAGATCTGTTCTTGGTACTTGCTGAATTAGTTGATCGTTTCTATCGCCATAAGCTTCAGCACATGGAATAGTTACTGTTTTCTTCTCATTCACCTCCATACCATTCACTGCTTCATCAAACCCTTTGATCATCTGACCACCACCTACAGTAAACTGTAGTGGGTCACGCTCAAGAGAAGAGTCAAATACTTGTCCGTTAGTAAGCTTTCCTGTGTAATGAACCTTTACGGTATCATTCGCTTTTGCTGTACTCATAATTAGTTTATTGATAATTAAATAATGATTTCAAATGTCGCCAGATGCGTATACTAGGCACTCCCATCAGCACTTGATAAGATCAATAGCAGTTAATAACCCGACAGGACACAACCTTATAACACGATTGAGACGGCAAAGTTAACAAATGCAGGAAGGAATGAAACTAATCAACTGTTTTGTTCTTGAAATTCAAGGAATTAGAAATACAAATCCGATCACAAAAGGGATTTCGTTTATATTTGGGTGATCGTAGCTATTTAACTGTAACCTGTAGGGTCACCGTCTCATTACCCGTTAAATAGATATGACTAAAAAAATTACCTATTACTGCCTTTGTTTTTTACTCCTTGCATTGGCTCAATCTCATGATGTAGCAGGTCAAGATTATGGAGAAAGTAAACAGCTAAATCATCCTGCTTGTATTTTCATTCCGATCATGCAGGATCAAAACATTCACATTCCGGCTCCAGATCATTCAGATGCCAGAATATCCCCTGCTGCAGAATTCATTGTCAACTATCCCGATGGAATAGATGTGGACGCTCAAAACGCTTTTGCCTATGCCGTTGAAATCTGGTCCTATCAAATAGCAACAGATGTACCGATTGTTATCGACTTTAGCTTTTCTGACCTTGGAGCATCAACTCTTGGGTCAGCTGGTCCTAAGAATTTCTTCAGAAACTTTAGTGGAGCCACTAAAAGCAACACCTGGTATCCAGTAGCATTAGCCAACAAACTAGCTGGTTTTGACCTGGATGATGGAAATGCAGACATTAACATATCCTTCAACAGTGAATTCAAT
>CAXEKM010000170.1:0-2629 GCA_963996645.1 uncultured Marinoscillum sp. | reverse complement strand
TCTATCATGCCAATCCGAAATTAGTCTACATACCAGATGATCCGAGGTTTGGGAATTACCAACAGATCTTCGCTGGCTTACCGGTTCTGTATGAAGAACGCCCAAATGATGAAGCCGCAGAAGACCAACACTTCGGTGGTGGGGAGAAAATTGAAGGTACTCCGGATCTGATTGAGCTATTGCATGAAGACAATGACGAGGCTGTTGATCAGGAATTTGCTTTAAAGAATCGTTTATTCGATATGCTCATTGCTGATTGGGATCGACACGAAGATCAATGGCGCTGGGTACGATTTGATAAAGAACCCAAAGGACATTACTGGAGACCTATTCCACGAGATAGAGATCAGGCGTTCTTTGTGAATGAGGGACTCTTCGGTTGGTTTGCCAGTCGTAAGTTTGCTTTGCCCAATACGGAAGGGTTCGATGAGAAAATGGACTTCCCTCCTGGTTTCAATGCCAGTGCACGGTTCTTTGACAGAACTTTCTTAAATGGTTTGGACTGGTGTGATTGGGAGATACAAATCAAAGAACTGCAAAAAGACTTAAATGATCAGGCAATCGAAAATGCTTTCAAGGTATGGCCAGACACTATTCAGCAGCTAGAAGCTGAAGAAACCGCCAGAATTCTTAAAGCCAGACGTAATGACATGATGCGCTTCGCTCGTATTCATTATGAGTTCTTATCTCAGGAAGTAGAAGTAGTTGGGAGTGACAAGCATGAATACTTTCTGGTAGAACGACTTGATGACCAGCATACACGAGTGACTGTTCATAAGCGAAAGAAAGATGGAGAAGTCTTGCAAGAACTTTATAGAAGGACTTTTGATCATGGGATTACCAGGGAAGTGCGTCTATATGGTTTAGGAGGAGAAGATGTGTTTGAGCTAAAAGGAGAAACGAATAAAGGACTGAAAGTTCGAATAATTGGTGGAGAAGATGAAGATGTGATTGATGATCAATCCATTGTGCATGGACTCAGTAAGTTGACCAAAGTTTATGACCTTCAAACCGGAACCCAACTAACCACTTCAAAAGAGACCAGATCAAAACTCAAGGACAACCTGAACATCAATCGCTACAACCGTACAGCATTCGAGTACAACAAGTTATTTCCACTAGTAAGTGCTCAGTTCAATGTAGATGATGGCGTCTTTCTAGGAGCAGGATTTATGTATACCAAAGAAGGTTGGCGAAAAGATCCTTTTGCCCAAAAGCACGAATTCAAAGGGAATGCAGCCTTTGCTACTGGGGCAATTAACCTGTATTACAATGGCATTTTCACCGATGTGATAGGCAAATGGGATTTGGTCGGTGATTTTTATCTCCAGAGACCTTATGCGGTGTTAAACTATTTTGGACTGGGTAATGAATCAGCTTATGACTTCCGTCAAGCTGGATTTGCATCCATCGAAGAGGACGCCATTGATTTTTACCGAGTTCGCTATGAGCGATCTAAAAGCTTTATTGGTATTGGGAATCGGATTGGCAATAAAGGATATTTCCAAATAGGTCCAGAGCACCTATCGTTTGAGATGGAAGATGAGGTGTCGGGTAAGTATATCAATTTGGAACGAGGTTCTGAAATCCTTGAATTGCAGGAGAGCTTTCAGTTTGTTGGTGCTTCTACACTACTGCAAACTGATACAAGAAATCATGAGCACATCCCTACTTCTGGAGTGTTTGCAATGACAAGCTTCCAACACTACTATGGACTTAATGATCGATCCAATGATTTTTCAAAATTACAGGCTGAGTTCAGGTTTTACCTCAGCACACAGCTGCCAACCAGACTTACCCTGGCATCAAGAACGGGTTTTGAATACACCAATGGTCAAGTAGAGTATTTCAATGCGAGCAGTCTGGGTAAAAGCAATTTGAGAGGCTATCGTAGAACACGATTTATGGGCAACACCAGCTTCTTTCAGAATACAGAAGTTCGATTGAGGTTGTTCTCATTCAGAACGTATCTATTCCCTGGTACGATTGGAATCTTAGGTTTCCATGACATTGGTCGTGTATGGCTGGATGGAGAAAACTCTGACAAGTGGCACCAAAGCAAAGGAGCCGGCTTGTGGCTGGCTCCTTTGAATCAATTTGTATTTGCTTTTAATATGGCATTTACTGAGGAAGAAAACCTACCGAGTGTAACGTTCGGTTTTCAATTTTAGAAGATTATCTTCTACCTCTACCACTACGTCTACCGCCATCACGTCTTTTATCAGGACGTGGACGATCTTTGCGTTTCTTTTTCTTGAATCCTCCTTTGTCAGAACCACCGCCAAAACTTCCTGATGAAGGTCCCTGGTCATCTTTGTTCACTCGAATTGCTCGACCATCAATTTCAATTCCTTCGAATTTTAAACTGATACCACGATCCTTTCCAGAGTCAATATCCACATAAGATCTATTCTTTTGCATAGTGATATCACCAAAGAATTTACGATCAATACCACTGATATCAGCCATGTAGTGAACCAGGTCAGCTTTGGTCAAACCATCAATAGAGCCAACATTGATAAAGTATCGGTTGAACTTACCGCGATCTCTTCTGTCAGGAGAACCACCGTAAGCTTCGTTTAGGTTATCTTCTTCGCTTCCACCAGAGGTTAGATGATCTAACTGAGTG
>CAXEKM010000169.1:0-1520 GCA_963996645.1 uncultured Marinoscillum sp. | reverse complement strand
TTTTGTTTTGTTGATGATCTTATAAATCCCATCATCATTGTAAACCTTGGCAAACTCATCATACTGACCAAGTGTTTTACCTCCGGTAGTGATAAACTCCAAACACCATTGCCACTCCTGTGCAGTCAATCTTCGATAGGAATACGTAGTTTGAAGTTCTTCTAGTATCTGAATTGGTTTGAAGCCTCCACTTACTGCGAGCGTCACCAAATACTGAATGAGGACATCCAGACTTTTCTCCAGTGGTTTCCGACTTTCAAATTGTTTTTCCTGGATAGATTCTCTGAGTGCAGCACCTTCCACCAGCTCTAAGGAATGAGTTGGCACAAAATAGATCTTAGAAACCGCACCTGGCTGATGTCCGCTCCGTCCTGCACGCTGAAAAAATCGCGAAATACCCTTCGGGCCACCAACCTGTATCACAGTATCAACAGGTCGAAAATCTACTCCTAGATCCAAACTCGAGGTACAGACTACTAACTTCAACTTTTCTGCATGAAGTGCGTCTTCCACCCAACCTCGAATGTCATTGTCCATGGAACCATGGTGCATAGCAATCACTCCCGAGAGCTCTGGAGCAAACTTCAATATCGCCTGATACCACAGCTCCGTTTGGGAACGTGTATTGGTAAACAGCAAAGTTGTCTTGGATCGATTGACAATTGGAATGATTTTAGGCAACAATTTGGTACCCAAATGGCCCGTCCATGGGAACTTTTCCACTTCATCAGGCAAAACAGATTCGATCAAGACCTCTTTATCAATATCAGCACGTACAGTCACACTCTCTTTGTGATAATCTTCTCCAAGAAGCACACGTTTAGCTTGAGGTAAATTACCAATCGTAGCACTGATACCCCAGATTTTTAACTGAGACCCATTAAGAGCTTTTAATCTTGAAATGGCTAATTCCGTAGCTACACCTCTTTTGGTACCAAGTATTTCATGCCACTCATCTACTACAATGGCTCTGAGATTTTTGAAAAAGTTGGGATAATCACTTTGACTTAATAACACATGGATACTTTCCGGCGTGATAACCAACGCCTGTGGAGCCTTTTTCTTCTGACTTTGCCGCTGACTGGTGGTGGTATCTCCAGTTCTTAAACCTACCTCCCATCTCAAGTCCAGATCATCACAAACTTCTTGCATCGCTCGTTGAATATCTTTCGCCAAGGCACGTAAAGGCGTTACCCAAAGCACTCGTACTTCAGGAGTCACCTCCTCTGGTTGATGATCTCTTAAAAACTCAAGAATTGTTGGAATCCAAAGTGCATAGGTTTTACCACTTCCAGTAGGAGCATTGAGCAAACCACTCTGACCATTCAGATAGGCATTCCAGGCCTCTTCCTGAAAAGGAAATGGTTTCCATCCTTTCTTCTTAAACCAATTGTATGCAGGCTTTAATACGTCATCCACTCCCCTCTAAAGAATAAAATCAAGCAGTTTGTTTATTCAGGAAAGGTAAATCATCTTTTCTCATCCATAAAATCAATAAGCTGCTGATAAACACCGTCAAG
>CAXEKM010000168.1:0-6351 GCA_963996645.1 uncultured Marinoscillum sp. | reverse complement strand
CCTTTAAAGTCCGGGATAACTTATACATGGTAGGAGACCGAACCTTTTCCTTATTCTACATAACAGATTCTAGTGTTGTGGTTATTGATCCGATTAGTGCTCAGCACGCGACTGCCACTATGAAGGCAATTCGAGAGGTGACAAGTTATCCGGTTTCTCATGTGTTTTACAGTCACAATCATTGGGATCACATAAGTGGAGCTGAGTTGTTTCTGGATGAAGGTGCAGTAATTATAAGCCATGAATTAGCAAAAGAGAACATCACACCAAATGATCAAGTTGTGATACCTACGCTTACCTGGGAAGGAGAGGCTACTGAATATCAAATTGGAGGAAAAGACCTTCAGTTGTATTATTATGGGCCTAATCATGGTGATGGCATGACCGTATTTCGGTTTCCTGAACACAACATTGTATTTACCATTGATTTAGTGGTTCCTGATCGGGTGCTTTATGCCTATTTACCCGATGCCAATCCCAAAAACTGGGTAAGGTCTCTGGAACATATCAACCAACTGGAGTTCGACACCTTATTGATGGCTCACTTGAGACCAGTAGGAAGCCGTGACGACCTGATCAATTTGCAGAATTACTTCAATGATCTGTATGCGGCTGTTCAGTTGGAATTGGATTCTGGGACCAATTTGTTTGAAATACCAAACAAAGTGAAACTACCTACTTATCGTCATTGGAAAATGTATGATCAGTGGCTTTCAATGAATGTTTGGCGGATCCTGATGGAAAAATCAATTGGTCAATAAATCACCAAACTAATAAATCAATTCAAATGAAATACGCGACAATTTCGTGGACTTTTGGTCTGGATGATACGAATAAATTGTTTGAATCTGTGAAGACTGCAGGCTTTGATTCTTTACAGTACTGTGGAGATCACAAGGTTTACAATCCTACAGAAGTTAGAGCATTGGCACAAAAGCATAGTATTCAGTTGTTAGCGTATGATCCTTTTAACTGCAAACCAAAAACGGCAGAGGATGCTACCTTAGAAAAATGTATTCAGTGGTATATCGAGATAATGGACTTTGCGGAAACTCTAGGAGTGCCTATGGTGACCATTCAAGGTTTGTCCAATTGGACATTAAATCAGACCAACTATGAGTCGGCAATACAGTTTTTGATACGTGCTGTTTCTAAATTAGATAAAGAAGCTCAAAAAAGACAGTTACTGATGACTTATGAGTCATGTAATCACTATGAAGTTCCCTGGGTACATACGGCTGATGAATTATTAAGAATCAAACAGGAGAGTGGTGCTACGAATTTGCAATTTGTACTGGATAGTTTTCATATGAACATTAATGAAAAGGATCCGAAATCTGCTATTACGTCTATCGGAAAAGATCTTTACAGTTACCATGTGTCTGACTCAGGTAGAGGTGGATATGGTTCTGGTCAAGTTGATTTTACCAGTCAAAAGAAGGCTTTAGATCAAATTAATTTTGAAGGGCCTATTTTCTTCGAAATAGTCCTGCCTGATATTCGGCCTTACAAGTTTCCAATGACCAAAGAGCAAATGAAGCTGTTAATAGAAACTTATAGAAACAGTATTTCAAAATGGGAAAGCAATTGTGACTAATCTATCAACTCTTCCAAAAGCACATCAGGATCTAGCTTATCACTGTACATGTAAAGCAAACCATCTTCATTGGTAGGCCATTCACTTTGAGGTCTATCCCAGTATAGTTCTACGCCATTTTTGTCTGGATCATCCAAGTAAAGTGCTTCAGAAACACCATGGTCATAGGCTGATGTTAATGGGTAGTTGGCTTCTTTTAACTGTTTGTAAAGTTGGGCCAGGTCTTTTCGAGATGGTAATAAAATGGCAGTGTGAAATAGGCCTACAGATTTCTTGGGAGAAGGAGGTAGCTTTTCGCTATACCAGACATTTAAACCAATGTGATGGTGATATCCGCCTGCGGAAACAAATGCTGCTCGACCGTCTTGAATAATAGTCAATTCAAAGCCTAATACTCCACAGTAGAAATCTATTGACTGTTGCAAATTGGATACTTTTAAATGAACATGTCCAATGTGTGTTCCTGCAGGTAGTTTATAGTTAGTTTTCTCTGACATTATATTACAATTATTAAGATTCGAATTAAGTGAAAGTACTCAATTATATTTTTATTATGTACGTACATGGAATTAATTCAGGTGTAAATTGTTCTTAGTTTTTATCAGTAATGATCCATAACAACCGATTTTTTGCATATGCATTTAAATGATGCTACTCCTCAGAGAAAGAAGCTTGCTATCCTATTAACATTTGTCACCATCCCATTTTCGGGATTTATGACAGATATTTATTTGCCGTCTTTCCCTTCAATGGCTAATAACCTAAATGTTTCGGAACACAGCATTCAATTAACATTAACAGCGTTTTTTCTAAGTTATGGGTTTGCTCAATTGCTCGTAGGAAGCGTATTGGACAGTGTTGGGAGGCAAAAGCCTGTATTAATATCTTTAATTGCTCTTGTTCTCAGCAGTATTGGCATTGCCTTGACAAAAGATGTATCGGTAATCATTAGCTTAAGAATAGTTCAAGGTATTGCAACTGCGTTTATTGTGGTGGCAAAAAGAGCCTTTTTCGTCGATTTATTTGAGGCTGAAGAACGGAAGGGCTATTTGAGTTATTTCACCATTGTATGGTCAGCAGGTCCCATTATAGCGCCTTTTTTAGGAGGATATTTGGAAGATCTCATTGGCTGGAAATCAAACTTCTGGTTTCTAGCCATCTATGCTATCATCCTATTGATTGGTGAACTATCTGTAGGTGGTGAGACCGTTCCTGCAAAGTCAAAATTTCATTTTAAAACCATTGTGAACCTATACGGTACCATGCTTCAAAATAGTGGTTTTGTCTTAGGTATATTGGTATTGGGTTTATCCTATTCGGTTACGATGGTTTTCAACGTAGCAGGACCATTTGTGGTAGAAGAGCATTTTGGTTTCAATTCAGTCGTTATCGGTTACTGTACCCTGATATTGGGAATTGCCTGGATGCTTGGAGGTATTATTAGTAAGCGTTCCATACATCTTAAGTTCAATGCCAAAACACTAATAGGCACCATATCACAAGTTGCTCTTATCGGATTATTAATTGCAATTGCCAGGTATGCAGATTGGTTGGTCTTACTCGTTGGTTTTGGGTTTCTTATTCACATCTGCTCAGGTTTCCTATTTACTAATTTCTTTACGCATAACCTCTTGTTTTTCCCGAAGAACGCTGGAATTGCCGGTGGACTAATGGGAGGTCTTTTGTACATTGTGACTTCCCTCAGTAGTTTCGTTATTGCATCTTCAGGTGAAATCATAACTACAATGGATATGAGCTTACGTTATCTGATGATCTCTGTTCCTTTATTACTTGTGGTCCTTATCATTATCCGCAGACCGTTCAACTAATTTTCTATCGGTTTTATATCTTGTAGTCTCTAAGTTTGAATGATTCCAATAGACCGTTAATCGTATGAAATACATCAGTTTTTTACTTGCAGTTATCCTATGCTCAATGCCCGCTTTGGCTCAAAAGAATAAAGTTGAAAAGAAATTGGTCAACTGGGTGGATGATCACAACGATGAAGCCATGAGCTTTCTGGAAGAACTGGTCAATATCAATTCAGGAACCATGAATTTTGAAGGAGTTAAAGCCGTTGCTGACGCTTTAATGCCAAAGTTTCAAGCTCTGGGAATGAAAGTTGAGTTTACAGATGGAAGTTCATTCAATCGTGCTGGGCATTTAGTTGCCAAGATTCAAGGAGGTAAAGGTCCTAAAATTTTAATGATTGGGCATTTAGATACGGTTTTTGAACCGAACAGTCCTTTTCAGAAATGGGAAAAAGTAGATGATGAAACAATCAGTGGGCCAGGAATTGCCGATATGAAAGGTGGAGATGTCATCATCTTGCAATCGTTAAGCGCTCTCCATGCCCAAGGGTTACTGAAAGAAATGAACATTTGGGTAGTGATGACTGGCGATGAAGAACTGAGTGGAAGTCCATTGTCAGCATCTAAAGCGGAGTTAATTGAGGCTGCCAAATGGGCGGATATTGCTCTGGGCTTTGAGAATGCAGATGGCAACTTTAAAACAGTCAATGTAGCTAGAAGAAGTTCCTCAAGCTGGAAATTGGAAGTTACTGGTAAAGCAGGTCATTCTTCACAGGTATTTAAGCCAGAGAGAGGAGTGGGGGCTATTTATGAAGCTTCCAGAATCTTGTATCAGTTTTATGAAGAACTATCAGGAGAAGAGTTTTTGACATTTAATCCTGGAGCCATTGTAGGTGGAACCGAAACCTCCTATGATGCTAAAACCAAGTCTGGACAAGCTTTTGGAAAGAATAATGTGATTGCACAATCCGCTATTGTGACTGGTGACATTCGTTGCTTGAGTATGGAGCAGCTAAAGCGTACTCAAAATAAGATGACAGAAATTGTTGCCCAAAACCTACCTCAAACATCTGCCACCATCACTTTTAACGAAGGCTATCCTCCTTTTCCTCCAAAGGACGGCAACTACGAACTGATGAAGCAATTTAGTCAGGTAAGTTCAGATCTGGGATTCGGTGAAGTAACAGCTGTTAACCCTGCAGATGCAGGAGCTGCAGATATTTCTTTTACTGCAGCATTTGTTGATCGTGGAATAGACGGAATGGGTATGAGTGGTGCCAATGACCATTCAATCGATGAAGTAGGATATGCCTGGGCACTACCTTTGCAATCCAAGAGAACTGCTGTTTTCCTGTATCGTTTGCTGCAGGACTAATTCTCTTTCGTTTGGGAATATTCCCATTCATTCGTGTATATTCCTATTCACGCAATACCTACCATAAGGTAATCTGAATTATTGATAGCTTACTTAAGCGTGTATGATCAATCAATACTTAAGCAATATTGATTGACATTATACCAATCATAACCTATCATTTAGACACTTTACGAGATTATGAAATTAACTGCAGGGCTTAAAGCCAAGCCTTTCCGCATGCAAGATGCTAGCGGTCGCACTATTGATCTAAACGATTTTACGGGATCAAAAGTGCTCATCAGTTTTTTTAGAGATGTTACTTGTCCCTTCTGCAACTTACGAGTCCATTTTCTGTCTTCTAAAAAACAAGAATTGGAAGATTTAGGCCTTAAAATGATCTTCTTTTTTGAAAGCACGGGGGAGTTGCTGACTAAAAGTACTCATCACCAAAAGGTACATCCAGTTCCATTGGTCCCAGATCCGGAACATAAAATGTATGATCAATACGGCGTAGAATCGTCCACTGGCAAAGTGTTGAAAACGATGTTGACCAAAGGAGCTTTCTCCGCAATGAAAGAAGGAAACTCATTTGAAACGCCTACTGATAAAGAAAAGCATCTACGTGCTAGTTTGATTCCTGCAGACTTTCTTATTAATGAAAAGGGATACATCCACGCAGCTCATTATGGTAAGAATGTAAGAGATCATTTACCAATCGAACAGATAAAAGCTTTTGCCAGGCAATTGGTCGTAGGTTAGTAAATGAAGTTTATGATTAATTTAGGAGTTTCAACAACCTAAACATGACGGATTTATCAACCACCTTTAGAGATTCTAAGAACCATTACGTTATTCTGGATGGACTTAGAGGAATTGCAGCAATCATGGTCGTGATGTTTCATATTTTGGAAACGTTCGCCATTGGAGATCCCTACAAGCAACTTGTTAATCATGGATATCTGGCCGTAGACTTCTTTTTTATGCTTTCGGGCTTTGTGATTGCCTATGCCTATGATGATCGATGGTCAACCATGTCATTCAAAGAGTTTGCTAAAAGAAGATTAATCAGATTACACCCTATGATCATCATGGGGATGTTGGTAGGAGCCATCTTATTCTATTTCCAGGATAGTCCAATGTTTCCACCAATAGCTGATACACCAATACTTCAAATGCTGCTAGTGACATTGATTGGATTTACGCTGATTCCAATTCCTCCATCTATGGACATACGAGGATGGCACGAGATGCACCCGTTGAATGGGCCTGCCTGGTCTTTATTCTTCGAATATGTAGCCAATATTTTGTATGCTGTAGTTCTTCGCAAATTGTCCAATGTGATTTTGGGAGTATTAGCAGTATTGTCAGGTATCGCTTTGGTACATATGGCTCTTTCAACGGGTGGTGATGTAATAGGAGGATGGTCTCTAGCACCTAAGCAAATATGGATTGGTTCTGTAAGGTTGCTGTATCCATTTTTAGCGGGGATGTTAATCTCAAGATTGGTAAAACCAGGAAATATTAAAAATGCCTTTTTGTATTGTACATTAATCCTGGTGGTAGCACTAGCAATGCCACGATTAGGT
>CAXEKM010000167.1:0-3324 GCA_963996645.1 uncultured Marinoscillum sp. | reverse complement strand
TGATGCGGTGTCTAAAATGACTCTCGAAGAAAAAGTTGATTTGGTAGTAGGAGTAGGGATGAATCTGAGCATGCCTGATATGCCAATTGGAGCCATAAAAGAAAAAGTGGCAGGTGCGGCAGGTAGTACACATGCTATTCCTTCGCTGGGAATTCCTTCTATCGTTTTGGCGGATGGGCCAGCAGGTCTGCGAATTTCCCCAACTAGAGATTCTACTGATCAGACTTTTTACTGCACCGCTTTCCCTATTGAAACATTAATCGCAAGCTCATGGGACGTAGAGTTGGCAGAAAGCATCGGTAAAGCAATGGGTAATGAAGTGAAAGAATATGGAGTTGATATCTTGCTTGCTCCGGCACAGAACATTCATAGAAACCCATTGGCAGGAAGAAACTTTGAGTACCTATCAGAAGACCCAGTTTTGAGTGGTAAAATGGCTGCTGCTTTGGTAAATGGAGTTGAGTCCAATGGAGTTGGTACTTCGGTAAAACACTTTGCGGCGAACAACCAAGAAACGAATAGAATGCTTGTTGATGCGATCATCGGTGAGCGTGCCTTGAGAGAAATTTACCTCAGGGGTTTTGAGATTACGGTGAAAGAATCACAGCCATGGACCATTATGAGTGCCTACAACAAAGTGAATGGTACTTATGCTTCGGAGAACAAAGATTTGTTGACAACCATCCTTCGTGATGACTGGGGTTTTGAAGGCTTAGTCATGACAGATTGGTTTGCAGGAAGAGATCCTGTAGCTCAAATGGTAGCTGGAAATGATCTGCTGATGCCAGGTACTCCTAATCAAACCACGGCAATTTTAGATGCGGTGAAAAAGGGAGAACTAGCAGAATCCGTACTTGATGTGAATGCGGCGAGAATTATCAAGATCATTTTGCAATCTCCAGTCTTTTTTGACTACCCATACACGGATAAACCTAATCTGGAAGCGAATGCTGAAATTGCAAGAGCTGCTGCTGCTGAAGGAATCGTTTTGCTTAAAAATGATGATATCTTGCCAATTAAGAATCAAAAGAATATTGCGGCCTTTGGTGTTGGTTCGTATGAGTTTATAGCTGGAGGTACTGGTAGTGGTGATGTGAATGAGGCATATACTGTTTCACTAGTAGAAGGTCTGGAAAATGCTAATTATACCGTAGATGAAGAATTAGCCTCTGGGTACAAAACATATATTGAAGAAGAAAAAGCAAAACAACCAGAGAAACGTTTCTTTTTTGAGTTACTTCCCCCAATAGCGGAACGCCCTTTAACATCTTCTCAAGTATTGGCTCAGGCCAAAGAAAGTGATATTGCTTTCATTACTCTCGGTAGAAACTCTGGAGAATTTCAGGACAGACAATTATCAGGAGATTTTTACCTGACAGAAGCGGAGCAAGACATGATCTCTAAGGTGTCCGAAGCATTCCATTCTCAAAACAAGAAAGTAGTTGTCATGCTCAACATCGGTAATGTAATAGAGACAGCTTCCTGGAAGGATAAAGTTGATGCTATCGTGCTGGCATGGCAAGGAGGACAAGAAGCGGGTAATGCTTTGACAGATGTGCTTATTGGAAAAGTAAATCCATCAGGAAAAATTCCTACAACATTCCCGATTACCTATGAAGATGTGAAGAGCGGAGAGAACTTCCCGGGTGAGAATTTGCCAGACTCTGAAGAAGTAATGATGGGGCCAATCTCTATGGGATTCCCATCCAAAGTGACTTACGAAGAAGGTATTTATGTTGGATACCGGTATTTTAGCACTTTTGACATTGCAACTTCCTATCCATTTGGCTTTGGACAGTCATATACCGATTTCGAATATGGAAATGCTTCATTGAGCAACTCCACATTTAATGGTGACGAGCTTACAGTTTCTGTTGATGTTAAAAACGTTGGCGATGTAGCTGGTAAAGAAATCGTGCAAGTCTATGTAACTGCTCCTGATGGAGGATTGTTAGATAAACCAGCATTGGAGCTAAAAGCGTTTGATAAAACAGGATTATTGAATGCTGGGGCTAGTGAAGCTTTGACACTGACTATGTCTGCGAAAACGCTCGCTTCATTCGATACGGAGAGATCCGCATGGATTGTAGAGCCAGGAACCTATCAGGTGAAAATTGGTGCTTCAAGTGAGGATATTCGCGAAGTACTATCATTTGAAGTGTCTGATGAGTTGGTGGTAGAGACTGTGAATAAAGCTTTGGTATCGGATGTTGCAATAGATGAGTTAACCTCTAAATAATCTATTGATGAAAAACTTAATGTGCTTAGCCCTGCTAATGGTTGTTACGTTCTCGCTTACAGCGCAGAAGCTGAACGAGTATACTCTACAAGAAAATGTACTGTGGTCAAGTCCTGGAGATTTTGATTTAACCATGGACATCTATACACCTGATACAGGCAAGGATTCCTATCCGGTATTGATCATTTTTCATGGTGGTGGCTGGCTGATTAACAACAAATCCATTATGAATGATATGTCTAAATATGTCGTCGAACATGGTGAATATGTTGTTTGTAATGTGAATTACCGATTGCTAGGTGATCAACACAATACAGTAACAATGAACGAGATTGTGGAAGATGCTTTAGGTGCTGTAGTTTGGGTACAGAACAATATTGGAAAATATAAAGGCAATCCTAATAAGGTGGCCGTAACAGGGGACAGTGCCGGTGGTCACCTTGCTGAAATGGTATTAATAGGAGGTTACAATCTTAGTGATACAGGCTTCGATCAGGCTCCGTATGGATTTAAGCCTACTTATTTACCTGAAGGAGTTACTTGTAAAAGCTTGATGAAACAAGGGGGTATCCAGGTGCAAAGCGCCGTAATTAGTTATGGAGCGTTCGATATTTATGCAAGCGCCAAAGGAGGATTTGAAAGTGCTGGTAATATTTTCTGGCAATTAGGAGGTGCACAACCACGTAGCATTTTTGGAGGTGTGATTACTCCAGCGAATAATCCTGGTTTCTACAAAATTGTGAGTCCAATCCATAACATTCCAATGTCGTACGAACGAAACCTGCCGCCTCAATTATTCACGGTTGGGAGTAATGATAATTTGACTACTCCAGAGTCGGTAAAAGAATATATGGAAAGGCTGAAAGAGGCTGGTCACAAAGTGGAATATTGGGTTCATGAAGGGCGTCCACATGCTTTTATGGACTCAGGGAGTAATGATTTTTTGAAAATAAGCTGGGAAGCTGATGGAGTACCTGCTATGGATCAGGTAATGGCATTTCTAGAGAAGACACTTTATTAAGTTTGGTTAGATTGTTGTTTAGGAGATAAGGCCCGTTTCGGGCCTTTTCTTTTTTCTAAAATTC
>CAXEKM010000166.1:0-2697 GCA_963996645.1 uncultured Marinoscillum sp. | reverse complement strand
TGTCCACATAGATCATGAATCGAATAGCCAGTACCATTGAGACCTTTAATTTTTAAAATGGATGATGCTGGATTTGGATAAATCGTCAATTCCACTCTTTCTGATGCACTAAGAATATTGCTCAACAAATCATTGTCATCATCGCTATTAGCTACATAGCCTTCGGGCTGCTCACATGCATATTGCACAACATTGGGATTTCCTAAACCATCTTCATCAGCATCTTCATACCAATCCAGACAGGTATCTACATTGTTCTGCACATATCCTTCTGGTCGCTCACATTCATACACAAACGAGTTAGGATCGCCTAAACCATCACCATCTGCATCTTCATACCAGATAGGACACGCACCTATTTCGGTTACCTGAAAGTCTGCAAACAACACTTCTTCATCTCTCAAGGAACCAATATCATTCAAACTGCGATAAATTCCCCACTTGGGACGCACAAAAGAAGCACCGGCACGCCACATGTCAATGGATTCGTTGGAGTATGAAAGAACCCCCGTACCATCCAAAAGCTCCAAACGAAAATCAAGCTTGCCGGTGTCTTCTGCGAACTCTGCTTTACAGAATACCTTCACCCATTGTCCAGCCATCAAAGACAAATCTGCCTCCTTGACCGTCGTGTAATTGTTATTTCCTCTTCCGTGAATCAATTGCAGTTTATTGGGATCGCCTTTGCGTGGTGTAATCGTTAGTAAAGGATTGGCAGAATCCGTGCCTCCCACTACTTTAAGCTGGAAAAGATGTGTAAAACTCGAAGACGGCTGGAATCCAGCATCTATTTTGAAATACCACTCATAAGTCACCACCTCTCGCTGAATAGCCTTCAAATAATCCGGTGAAGGATCATAAGCTTTTATCTCATTTCGCTGACGATCCACATTCGTTTCGCACCTGTCGGTATCTATTTCTTTATGGATGTAAAACTTGAATACATTTCGATCCAATTCTTCGTCATACACCTCTTCAATGTGCTTAAACATTTCATCATGATCACAATCTGGCACCTCCAATGGAGAAACTACGAGAGCATTATCCACAAGCGCATAGGTATCTCCCGGACCATCGGCTGAAATAGTGGTAACGGTGGTCTCTTGAGCTAAAAGTGTCTGAAATCCTACCAAAGCCATAAGAAAAAGGACTTTGTGTAGTTGTCGGTTGGAATGGTTCATGCGCTGTTTGGTCTAAATTCAATAGCAACCCTAAACTTAGATTGGAATAGCACTCCGACAGTTCAAAACTGGTAGTACAATCGTTCAAAAGGTGGTTATATCGCTTATTTGAGGTATTTATTCCTATTTTCGCAGGGGACTAGCATTCAACCAAAATTGATCCAGATGAGTAAGAAAATAGAAGGCAACACGGTAAAATGGGGCATCATTGGTGTAGGTGATGTGTGCGAAGTGAAGAGTGCGCCGGCCATGAACCTCATTGCTCATAGCAAGATAGAAGCGGTCATGCGTCGGGATTCTGCCAAAGCCGAAGACTATGCGAAACGACATGGCATAAGCAAATGGTACAGCGATGCTGACGAACTAATCAATGATCCTGAAGTCAATGCCATCTACATCGCGACTCCACCTGTCGCCCATCTGGAATACACGATCAAAGCTGCTAAAGCCAGTAAACCTGTCTATGTAGAAAAACCAATGGCGCGAACGTTTGCAGAAAGTCAGCAAATGATCCAGATATGTGAAGAAGCAGGAGTTCCACTCTACGCCGCTTACTATCGCAGAACTTTGCCAAACTTCTTGAAAGTAAAAGAACTGGTGGAATCAGGGGCCATCGGTGACGTGCGTATGGTGGAAGTGCGCATGGCCAAACCTCTAAAACCAAACATCATCACCCGTCAGGAAAATCACTGGCGAGTAGATCCAGAGATCTCTGGTGGCGGCTACTTCTACGATCTGGCAAGCCATCAATTGGATTTCTTAGACTATTTATTTGGCCCAATTGTGAAAGCAAGTGGTACCAAAGCCAATCAAGCGAAGTTATATCCCGCAGAAGACATTGTGGTGAGTAGTTTTGAGTTCGAGTCTGGTGTATTAGGAACAGGCAGCTGGTGCTTTTCTACAGGAGAAATCAGCGACAAAGACGTAACCACCATCATCGGATCGCAAGGTGAAATCAGCTACATCTCTTTTGGCAGTAATGAAGTGACCTTAAAAACAGATGAAAACGGAACAGAAACCTTCGCTTTCGACATGCCAAAGCACATTCAACAACCGTTGATCGAACAGGTAGTGGCTGATCTATTGGGAACAGGCACTTGCGTGAGCACAGGCGTTTCTGGTGCCCGAACCAATCAAGTGATGGAGTGGATGACTGGCCAGCAAATTAGTGATTAGTGGATTAGTGATTCGGTTACTCCGTGTACATGATTCAATTTGTTCACCCCATCCGAACATCGGCCCGGCCTTAAGGGAGCAAATTGAATATTTCCTACTTCCTCACCTCCAAACCATCACCACTCCGATACCCAGTATTAAGGCTTGATTAGTCACATCATTGAGTTGGGTTCTGGGTTTGGATCCATCAATCTTGTAGAGCGTATCAATGCCTTTTCCAGTTGATGAATATGAGTGCCTCACTGAAGCTTTGATTTGAAAAGTTGACTTCAACAGATATGAAAGAGCTACCTCATTGCACCACACAAACCCCTTGGCTTCATGTCTGAAACTCACAGGT
>CAXEKM010000165.1:0-5144 GCA_963996645.1 uncultured Marinoscillum sp. | reverse complement strand
GTCGATTGCAACAATATGCCGAAGAAGCCATGCGAGAGGCTATGGATACGCTGCAACAAAAGTTCTTTAATCATTTGCAGGGAGACGCACCCTGGATTGATAAAGAAGGAAATGAGATGGTTGGCTTTTTACAAGATGCAATCAAACGTACCACACAGTATAGAGCACTTGCTAAAAGGTTTGATGAAGATGAAAAGGATTCGTTAGAATACTATTTGAATCAAAAAACTCCTATGACAGTATTTAGCTGGGAAGGAGAAAAAGACACTTTGTTTAGTGTCTATGATTCTTTAGCCTATTACAAACATTTTCTCCAGGCTGGATTTATGGCCATGGATCCTAAAAATGGTCACATCAAAGCATGGGTCGGAGGTATAGACCACAAATACTTTAAGTTTGATCACGTTCGTTATGGTAAACGTCAACCTGGATCAACCTTTAAACCATTCATATACACCGTAGCAATTGATAATGGTTGGTCTCCTTGTTATCCAGTTGTAGATGCGCCTGTTACCATAGCCATTCCAGGTCAACCAGCATGGCAACCAGAAAACTCCAATGGTAAATTCTCTGGTGATAAAATGACTATTAGACGAGCGATGGCACAATCAGTAAACAGTATTACAGCGTATGTTATGGATAAAGTAGGTCCTCAAACGGTAGTTGAATATGCTCATCGTATGGGTATTGACAGTGATCTAGATGCTGTTCCTTCACTTGCTCTAGGCGTAAGTGATGTTAGTTTATTTGAAATGCTAGGAGCTTATTCAACATTTGTAAATAAAGGCGTCTACACACAACCATTCTATATTTCTAGAATTGAGGATCAAAATGGCAACGTTTTACAACAATTCGTCCCTGAAACAAGAGAAGCACTGAATGAGCAAACAGCTTATGTTATGCTACATATGTTGAAAGGAACTACTGAAGAACCAGGTGGAACTGGTATGGCCTTAGATAGATCTCTTAGAGTAAACAACGAAATTGCAGCTAAAACAGGAACTACACAGAACGCCTCCGATGGATGGTTTATGGGGATCACTAAAGATCTCGCGGCTGGAGCATGGGTAGGCGGTGATGACCGTGCAATACACTTTAAATACTGGCCTATGGGCCAAGGAGCTAGAACTGCCATGCCAATATGGGAAAAGTTCATGACCAAGGTATATGCAGATCCTACATTAGGAATAGAAAAAGGATCTTTCCCTAAACCAGTGAAACCAATTAGTGTCGAACTTGATTGTAATCAATATCAAGATGTAACTCTTCCTTCGGATTCGTTGCGATCAGAGCTTCCAAGTGAAGATGATTTCGATTTCTAACTATGATCACCAACAGGTTTGATACCTCGGAGTATTTATCCCTTCCCAATGATCCCGGAGTCTATAAGTTTTTTGATTCTGAGAATACAATCATTTATGTAGGTAAAGCAAAAAATCTCACTAAACGTGTTTCGAGCTATTTTACTAAATCAAGTGATATTAATCGTAAAACAGCACGCTTAGTTAAAGAGATAGACAGTATAGAAGTTGTTTTGGTTAACAGTGAATTTGATGCGCTATTACTTGAAAATAGCCTCATAAAAGAATATCAACCAAAGTACAATATCCTTCTTAAAGATGATAAGAGCTTTCCAAGCATCTGTATATCCAACGAGCGTTTTCCACGCATCTACTCAACTAGGAGGATAAACACTAGCGAAGGTGTCTATTATGGCCCCTATACAAGTGTAAAGGCTATGAATGGTGTCTTAGAGCTAATTAGAAAACTCTACACCATTCGAACATGCACACTTAACCTTTCTCCAGCAAATATTCGCTCTGGCAAATTCAAAGTATGTCTTGAATATCATATTGGGAATTGTTTAGGACCATGTGAAGGATTACAATCAGAAGATCAATACAGAGAGGATATAGAAAGTGCGAGACATATATTAAAAGGTAATCTATCTGTTGTTCGTCAAAATTATAAACAGCTTATGAACGAAGCAGCTTCTGAATTAAAATTTGAAGCAGCTCAACAATATAAGGATAAACTTGACCTCCTCGAGAAATTCCAGTCTAAATCCTTAATAGTGAATCCATCAATCAATGATGTAGATGTCTTAGGTATTCTAAAGGACCAAGATAAGTTCTATGTCAATTACATGAAAATCCAACATGGCTCAATAAAGCTTTCAGAAACAATTGAAGCCAAACCAAAAATAGACGAACCAGAAGAGGAATTTCTTCAAATTCTACTCTTCAATCTTAGAAGCCAATTCAGCAGTCTTGCAAGAGAGGTAGTAACTAATAAAGAAATCACTGGGTGGGAAAACGTAGAAATAACCAACCCTAAAATAGGAGACAAAAAAAAGCTCCTTGATCTATCACTGAAAAATAGCAGTTTCTTTAGACAAGATAAACTAAGACGACAAGAGGAATCCAAAACGCCAACAGAACGAGTACTCGAAATTTTACAAAAAGACCTGAATCTGAAATCTCTTCCAAAACACATTGAGTGTTTTGATAATAGTAACATACAAGGGACGAACCCAGTGTCTTCTATGGTATGTTTTAAAAACGGTAAACCATCTAAAAAGGATTATAGAAAGTTCAATATAAAAACTGTTGTAGGACCAGACGATTTCGCTAGTATGAGAGAAGTGGTCTTTCGTAGATACAAACATCTTAAAGAAGAAGAACTTCCTCTTCCTGATCTCGTCATCATAGACGGAGGTAAAGGACAGTTGAGTTCAGCTTGTGAATCTTTAAAGCAATTAGACTTATACGGGTCAATCCCCATTGTCGGCATTGCAAAAAAACTCGAAGAGATTTATTATCCGGAAGATGAGTTTCCTATTCATATAAGTAAAAAGTCGCCTTCGCTCAAACTGATCCAGCACCTCAGGGATGAAGCACACAGATTTGCTATTACCTTCCATAGACAGAAGAGAAGTAAAGCAGCTATAGTATCAGAATTAGATCAAATTGCTGGAATAGGGCCAAGTACTAAGAAAACACTACTGCAAGAGTATAAGAGCAGCAGCCGTATAGCCAAGGTACCATTAGATGAATTATCCCAACTAATAGGAACCGCAAAAGCAGAAAAAGTATACAATCACTATAACAAAAAAGGGTCAGCTAAAAGCTGACCCTTTCTATATTTTGGTGTTCTGAGATTAATATTCCCAAAGCTCACTTTCATATTCCATTAAATCGTATTCCATTTTCTGCTGAAGCATAACCGCCTCATATGGATCAGTAGTTTGCTGACGAATATCCAAATTCTGCGCATTCGACATCTTCGTGATTGGAGCAGAGAACAATCTCAATTCGAAAGCATCACCATAATTTCTATGTTGAGCCTGATTTTGATTGTTATACCATACAGCTTTGTCAGCATATGGGCCTCTAAATAGATTAATTACATCCTCATACTTAAAGTTTGCAATCATCTTCTCAAATCCTGCTGGATTGTAAACCGATCCAGCTCTACCTGGAAGATAAAGAGATACAGATTGAATGTACCAATACATTCTTGATCTATTACGATCGAACAATACTCTTTCTCTCAAGTAAACAACATCAATTACAGATGGTGGAATTGGATCACGCTGAGGACCAGAAGATTGTTGAGTAGATGTTTCGTTACCAAAACCACCACCAAATCCGCCACCGAATCCACCGGCATCAAATCCACCTCCCTGTACTTCTACAGAGATGTTAGATTCGAAAATGCTATCAGGCATGATCGTTTTTACAGAATCAGTCATGTAAGGCTTGATCAAACCGTCTTTCACTCCTTGAATCAACAACGTTGATAACTCACCATTAATTGAGAAAAATGGTGCGTTTTGTTTCTCTCTCAAGTCCATTCGTCGCCAAACCATGCGTTCAAACATGATATGTTCTTTTTGGACATCAGCTTTGATGATCGGAATTTTACTCTCCATTTCCTGCGCATTAGCTCCAGAAACAGCTGTAAATCCTATCAATAATGCATAACATAACTTTTTCATAACCTGTGACATTATTTATTTCAAAGGAATCGTGATGATTCTGTTGAAATTATTAAAATCTTCTACGTCTCCTCTAAAGTTCTGACGTTGTACTCTTTTTACTTCTACAACGATGTTGTCTCCTTTTCGAGCCTGTGCTGCAATAGTCGCTAAATTAACATCTGGACCAGAAGTTACAGTAGCTCTACCAATTCCTCCACTTACTAAGGTAAGTGTAGCCTCAGCAACTCTAAACTTAGCATCATCTGGAAGGAATTGCTGGAAACTTTCGTCTGCTAGAGCTCTTAATGATATTCTAGGAGTTTTAGCAGGAATACCATCCTTCAAATTAATTGGTCCTTGTGATGAGAAAGGAGTAATGGTAGGTGCAGGAATTCTTCTAACCTTAAATGTTCTTGCTCCAATGAAGTTTCCACTACTTGATACTTTCAATTCTACATCTTGTCCATTAGATGGCACTACCGTTACCTGCCCCTTCTCTGTTGAACTTTGGAAAGTTCTAGCATTTGAAGCTGTAAAAGAAGGATTGTAAGCAACACCTAACTGAGGTACTTGTACATCCAAGTTATTACCACATCTCAAGTACAATGCCTGTACAGCAGTAGATTGGATTTGGATTGTAGGTTTAACTACAAAGTATTCTATTTCACTAGTGAATGTTGTGTCTTTTCCTCCAGGTAATGTAACAGAGATAGCAGCTTCATAAGTTTTTCTTGCCAACCCTTCTTTATCGAAAGATGGTGAACTAGCTGTAAACTCTACAGAACCTTGTCCAGAAGCATCAACTGGAATTTCATTACCATTATAAGTCATTGTTGGTGTAATACCAGATGATGACGCGGCAATGAACATTTTAGCCGTATACTTGGTACCTGCAGCTACATATTTAGATTCAGGCTTAACCATTGGAACGATAACATCGAATTTCAAGTCACCAGCACCAACTTTTCCAGATAAGAAATCTAAAGCAGCTGTCTCATATCTTAATACTTTTGACTGGAAGTCACTGATAGTAGCTAAACCCGCAGGTGTAGGAGAACTATCAAAAGCAAGAGTTGAGAATGTCTTACCTTTTTGATTTGGATCTTGGCTGTAGATTGGATCTTCCTCAGCATCTACTGCAATTGCTTTAAAGAATTCTAAT